>JBPCPB010000459.1:0-6779 GCA_050999735.1 Thermomicrobiales bacterium
TGGCGATGCGCCCGCACCGAGCCGACGCGCGATGTCCGGCAGAAGATCGGCTCCCTTATGTGCGGAGAGTTTGCCGACATACAGAAGGAACCGTGCGGGTGTGTCACGCGATAACGCGCCGCCGGGCGAAAAGAGTGAAAGATCAACGGCGTTCGGAATCGTATGCAGGCGCGACGGCGCGGCGATCGCCCGCAACTCGCGGTGCATCGCGTCGCTCGCCGTGATCACCGCAGCCGCACGCGATACGAAGACCTGTCGTTGCCGAAGCATGCCGCGCATGACCGCGCGCTTGAGGCGATGCATGACTTCCGGCGCATGCTCGGAGCCGCGCGCAAGGTTGCACGGCGAGCGCGTGCCAATGAGGCAGCCGGGGCAGGACGCGGTCGCAAGGGCCGTCCCGTAGAAGCAGATGGGCCAGTGATCGCGCACGGTGACGACGAGCGGCACCGTGCGCGCGGCATGACTGGCGACAAGCAGCGCATTGATGTGTTGCGCATGCACGATGTCCGGCGACCACGACCGGACGAGCCGCCGTACGATCCGGCCGGGGCCAAGACCGTTGACCGCGAAGAGCGCCGGGTTGAACATCCGTGTGCCCGGTTGCGCCCGCCAGACCGGGAAGCCGTCATACTCCGTGGCCGCGATGCGCGGCGACGGTTGGGCGAGGACGATGCGGACATCGTGCCCCTGCGCGCGCAAGCCCCGCGCGAGGTGGTACGTGCTCCAGCCGCTGCCGTACGAATGCGGCGGGAAGGCGTCGGTGACAAAGAGGATGCGGAATGAACGGCTCATCGGCGCGGCACCAGGGTCGTGATCAGCGTATCGAGACGGCGGCAGTGCGCCTCCCATGACCATTCGGCAACCACCCGCGCGCGGCCCATCGCACCCATCGCGGCGCGGCGTTCTGGATCGCGCAGCAGACCGACAAGGACGGACGCGAGCGCCTCGGCCTCCCGTTCAGGCACGGTGATGCCCGCGCCGCGCACGATCTCCGTCAGGGGCGCGACTGCCGTTGTCACCACCGGGACGGCCATTGCCATCGCCTCGAACACTTTGAGCGGCGACCAGTAGAAACCAAAATAGTCGAGTGGTGCGTGAAGTGCAGAGACAAAGGGCGCGACCGCGACATCGCAGAGGGCCAGGTGCAGCGGCACATCGTCATAGGGCACCACGCCGGCGAAGACGATGCCCGGCTGTGATGCATCTCGAACCGCACGTTCCAGCGCCTGCCGCTCCGGGCCATCACCGACGAGGAGAAGATACGCGTCGGGTACTTGGGCACGCACCCGATCAAAGGCGCGGATCGCTTCGGCGGCGCCGTGCCAGGCGCGAAAACTGCCGACAAAACCGACGACCGGGGCATCGGGTGGAATACCATAGCGTCGCCGGAGCGTCTGGGCCTCCGCTCCCGTCCGTGGAAAGCGCGTAGGATCGAACTGCTGTACATTCGCGCCCCACTGAAGCGGTAGCACCTTGTCTCGGACTGCGGCGGGGACGGTGGTCGCCAGCGGCGTCACGATCGCATCCGCCCACCGGCATTGCCGCGTTGCCCACCGTCGCATGAGATGCCCAGTGAATTTGTCCACACGATCTTTCGCGCTGCCGGGGGGATCCAAGACGGGCGCGTTCACCTCCAGAATCGCGGGAATAGTGCGCGCGTGCGCCGCGACGATGCCGCCACCGGCGAAGGTGTAGAAGCGTTCGATGACGATGTCCGGCTGCCAGTCGTTCACGATCTTCCGCACGCGCGGCGTGGCTGCCCATACCAGTTTTGGTGGTGTCGTCAGATAGGTGACGCGCGCGTTCAGTCGCTCGTGGTGACCGGTTGCTGATGTGCCGCGCACGAGGACCCGCATCTCGTGACCGAGCGCGGCGAGGCCGTTCGTCACTTCCCGCACATGGGTCGTGCCCCCATGCGATCCCGACATATCAATTGCGAGCGCGCAGTAGAGAATCTTCATACGCGGTGTGACGGACGGGCAAGCAGAAAAAATGGCCCGGTGCGGATGCCGCGGAAGAAGACCAGATCGAGCGCGAGCAGGGCGGTCGTGCCGCGCAAGACGAACCGCACGAGCGGCCTCCGCGCCGCCTCGTCACGGATGGAGATAGCCCCTGGATCGGATGCCACGGGCGACTCTCCTTCCGGTCGGCGCGGTTGGCGGGTTAGGCGCTGCTCGATGATCGCGAAGCCAAGCGTCTCGACGTAGGTAGCGATCAGGGGATTGAGGAACCAGATGCGGGCAATGCGGAAGCCACCGGCGGCCAGTTCGTGTTCGAGCGCGGCGGTGGTTTCCACCGCCTTGACGTGGTCGCCCTTGCGGAGATGGTCGCGCGTGCGGTTGACGACGCCCGCCCGGTGGAGTGATTCCGCGACACGCCGCCCTGGATCAATCAGAGCGTTGAGCCAGGAGCGCTCCCGCGTGTTCGAGAAACAGAAATAGGCGCCGCTCGGCGTGAGTATACGCCGTGTCTCACGGAGATGGGCACGGACACCGGAGAGATCGAGGTGTTCAAAGACATCCGTCGAGAACGCGCCGCTGAACGATCCGCGCGCGAACGGCAGCGCGCGTGCGTCGCCCTGTACGAGATCAACGGTCGCGAGCGCTTCCGGCGCGAACCGCGCGGCCGGATCGAGGCCGACCATATGCGCGACCGCCCGCCGGTTCCAGCAGGCGAACTTCCCGTTGCCGCAGCCAACGTCAAGCAGTGCGTCCGTACGGCGCGGGCGCAGCAGTAAACGGAGCGCCCACTGACGCACGCCGGCGGATAAGACCGGATTGCGGATCACCGGGTCATCGAGGTCCGCCGCCGGGTCGGTGTACACCGTCTCTTTGCCCTGCATCGCCCCAACAGGGCGCATGTCCACATATCCCAATAGAACATAATAGTGCGCGGCACAAGTAGCGCACACGAGATCATCGGCGATCCGCGTCAGCCGTCCGGCATCGTCGCCCGATTGGGATTGGGCGCAGGTCGGGCAACGGAGGATGTTGAGCAACCAGGGCGAAATCATCGTTTCTCCTCGCGCCAGCCGAAGGCAACGACGCCGTTCCCGATGAGCGGCGGAAAGGGAAGCGAGAAGTGGAACGGCAGGCGTTTGCCGCCGAGTCGCAGCATCGGCTTGAATCCGGTGCGCACGCGAACATGCGTAAAGCCAACGCGCCGGAGAACCGCACGCATCTCTGTCGGAGAGTAGATATGGGTATGCGTCGGATCAGCGTCGCCACTCCAAACACGCCGGGCGGCGGCGAAGACCGGGCGGCGCGCGTCCCAGCGATTCGGCGTCGTGATCGCCACGCATCCGCCCGGTCGCAGCACGCGGAGGCAGGCGGCAAGTGTGACGGGGCCGTCCTGGACATGCTCGATCGCCTCACGCAGGATAATCAGATCGAAGGTTTCCGGGGCAAATGGCAACGGCGTATCGAGGTCTGCCTGAACGAGTTGGGCATGGGGCAACATCTGCCGTGCCGCCCGGAGCGCCGCGCTGGCGATATCGAGGCCAATCACGCGTTGGGACTGCTGGTCGAAGAAGCGCAGACCTGGCGCCGCACCGCATGCCGCATCGAGGACGCAGACATCAGCCCGCAGATGGATACCGCCCATGGCGAGGAGGCGCGTGTACTCCCACCGGACCTTTTGGGCGGACTTTGCTTGCTGGACGCGGAAATACTCGTCGCCGTACAGCGGGCGGTCTACCTCACCCCCGGCCCCTCTCCATTGCGATGGAGAGGGGTGACTCGCCAGAGCATTTGTGGTATTTGCGCGAACATCGCACCCTTCCGGGGGTTGCTCCTCTTCTCCACTTGATGGAGAGGGGGCAGGGGGGTGAGGTTCTTCCGAGAATACATACACCCTGCCGGTCATGATGCGCCGCCTTGATAGAACGAGGCCGGATCGCGCATCATTCGCCACAGATCGCCGAGCAGATGCCGTGGGACGAACATGAACTGATTGGTGAGCACGAGCGGCCAGGTGAGGCGCTGCCGGTCCATGGTATGCGTCACGAATTGGAGGATCAAACCGCCATTCCAGAGGATGGCGACAACTGCGATGATCGGCACCCAGAGCCGGAGCGCCGTGCGCATGCCCTCAGGGCGCTCGCCGAATCGCCGGAAGAGTTCGGCGAGGCCAACCGCGAAAATCGGGCTACAGACAATGAATCGCCGCGCGCCGAACGCGCCCGCTGTCGTCCATGTCTGGAACGAGCCACTGAGATACCATGTCAGGATGAACCCGGTCGCCAGCGCGATACCGAGGCGCGGGTCGCGCTGGATAAGCAGGCCGAGTCCGACGACCGCGAGGAGAAGAATCGGCGTCCAGAGGAACAATCCATGCCCCGGATCGAAAAGAACCCGCAGGGCATAGGGCGCGTTCCATTGCAATTTATCGGATACTTCGGATGATGGCCGGAAGTTCCCATTCAAGATGTGATAGACGAGCAATTGCGGCATAAACGCCAGCACAGCGCAGCATCCCATCACGAGACCGCCGATCAGGGTGCGGCTCACATCGCGCATCCAGCCTCGCTCATGGTCGCGGATGCCGGGGATAAGCCGGAGCAGTTCATCCACCATCGGCACGAGCAAAAAGACCGCATCCTGCTCGCGCACCATCGCGACGAGGCCACCGAGCGCGCCAAGCGCCACCCATCCGAACCATGAACGACGGTCGCGCGTGCGGAACCAGACGGTCAGGAACGCGGCGGCGGCAAACCATGAGGTCGCGTGCGCGTAGGTCGGGGCGAGATGGCTATAGAAGAGGGCGGGAGTGCCCAGCCAGATGACGAGCGATGCCCAGAGCGCCGCCCACCGGTCGGTGATCGCCCGCGCCAGCAGATAGGTAAACAGGAGCGCCACGCCGGCGTAGAGTGCGGAGCCGAGCGAGACCGCCCAGATGTACGGCAGGCTATATCCATCCGTTGCGGTGGACGTGCCAATGGCATGCAGGAGCCGCGCGGCGCCATCGCCGGCGAGGAAAAAAGGCGCCCAGAGAATTGCGGAACCGATCGGGCCATTATTGATCGCCTTGCCGGAGGGATTCCGCTTATCAATGAAACCCGCCTTGAAACTCGCCAATCCCTTCGGGTTCCGGTCGTAGAACCCCTGATAGTCGTTGACAAAGTCCAGATTGTGATCGAAATAGAGCGACCGATCGTAGACGTAATACTCAATCGCATCGGACGCCGTCATCCGGTGGGCGACAAAGGGAAGCGAGCAGAGATAGAGAATCGCCAGCACGGCGAATCCACGGTCAATGAAGCGGAGTCGCTCGCGTAGCGCCGTTCGCGCCCGTATCCCGGTCGGAGCGTCACTCGCACGCGTTTCGGCCATCACTTCATGCATCCGCTGGCTCGCAAACCTGCTGGCAAAACGCGACAATCGCCGCTGCCCGATGGCGATAGGTGTATCGCTCCACGGCATGCCGGGCGCGTTCCGCCATTGCGTCGGCTTCCTCGGCGTGTGTCGCCATCCAGACGATGCCGGCCGCCGTCGCCGCCGGATCGCCCGGCACGACATAGTGCGCCGCGTCTGCTGGGAGGATTTCACGCAGGGCCGGAAGGTCCGTGGCGATAATCGGGCGCGCCATCGCGGCATATTCGAACAGTTTAAGCGGCGACGCGCTCGCCTTCGTCACGGTGTCCGGGATAACGAGAATATCCGCCGCCGCGAGATAGACCGGAATCTCATGTACGGGTCGTGGCGGCACGATGCGGACACTGGTGGCACTACCGAGGCGTGCGGCGTGGGTGGCGATGGCGGCGCGCTCGCCGCCCCGGCCCCCGACGAGCACAAGCAGCGCATGTGGCACTGTTTCTTTGACGATGGCAAAGGCATCCACGAGCAAATCCACGCCGTGATACGCGAAGGTCAGCCCCGTATAGGCGATTATCGGTGCATCCGGCGGCAAATCGAGCGCGATGCGCGCCAGGGCGCGGTCGCGTGGATGATAGACCTGATCGTCGTAGGCGTCCGGGATGACCGCAATCGGGGGATGCCTGGCTGCCCCGATGATCGCAGCGAGTTCCGGGACGAAGGCGTGCGTGAGCGAGACGAGGCCGCCGCTACTCGCGTGGCGCGCGGCGAGCATGTCTATGCGCGGGGCGAGCCATCGCGTGAGCGGCCCGGAGTTCGCGGATGGATTGGTTGCCTCGCGGTCGTGCATTTCGAAGATCACCGGGATGCGCAGGAATCGCGGCAGGATCAGCGCGAGCCAGAGCGCGCAGATGACATCGCGGACGTAGACGACATCGGGCCGTCGCTGGGTGACGACGAGATGCACAAGCGCGCGGAAGGCGAACCAGGTCCGCTCCAGGTAGGACCAGAACACGGAACGAATTACATGCCGGCCGGCATTAAAGGGCAAACGGAGCAGGTGCGTCGCGCCGAGGGCGGTAAAGGCGCTCGGTCGGAAGGCGAACCGGGGAATGATCGCCGCGCAGTCCGGGGCGCACGACCGGAGCGCCGCCACGGTCGCATACGTCTGGACAGCGTTCGCGGACCGGAGCGTCAAACTCGAAGGATAGGCGACATAGGCGATGCGTGGAACCGGCCCCACGATGCATGTCGCGGCAGTGGTTCGGTCCGTGCCTGTTACAATTGTTCCCGCCACACGCTCGCGCCTCCATCATCTCCGGTCCCCGGTTGCCGAGTATAACACAGACAAGAGATGGCTAAGAGCCGATTTCTGAACCGCCAAGACGCCAAGGACGCCAAGAAACGCAGGAGAAGGCCGAAGAGAATCAGACATCCTTTCTCTTTTCCTCTTTCTCTCTTGGCGTC
>JBPCPB010000016.1:0-11828 GCA_050999735.1 Thermomicrobiales bacterium
ACAATGCCGCGACGATCATGCGGCGGACGATCCAGATCGGTGATCCCTTCGCGGATATGGGTGCGATGCTCGTCCGGCACCTCGCATGGACGGTCTTCGCGCGCGTCGGCGATGGCACGGCGACGGCGGTCACGCTCGCGCATGCCATTCTCCATGCTGCCGCACCCGCGCTGGGTGCGGGCGCCGATCCGGTGGCCACGCGGCGCGGGGTCGAGCGCGGATTGGCTGTCGCGGTACAGGAGTTACGGTATCAGGCTCGCCCGGTCGAATCGGCGGCGGAGTTGGCGCGCTGCATCGCGGGCGTTGCGCGCGCTCCCGCGTTGGCTGCGATGATCGGCGAACTCGTCGAGGCGGTCGGACCGGATGGCGCGGTGTTGATCGAGGAGTGGCAGGGGACGACGACGACTGCCGCGTATCTTGATGGCCTGCGTTGGAAGAGCGGCCTTCTCTCGTCCTACTTGCTTGGAGCGGACGAGACCGTGGGCCGTCTGACGGAGCCGTGTATCCTCGTCACCGATTACCCGCTCGCCAGAGCCGACGCTCTCCTGCCTGTCCTCGAAGCGTGCGTCGCGGCGGGCGAACGGCAACTGCTGGTGATCGCGCCGGCGATCAGTGCGGCGGCGCTCGGCCTGCTGATTGTCAATCGCGTCCGTGGCGTGCTCGATGGCGCGCTGGCAGTGCGTGCACCGGGCGTCGGCGAGCAGCAGGCACGCATCCTCGAAGATATTGCTATCGCCACCGGTGGGCGCGCTTTCCTGGTCGCGACGGGCGCGCGCCTCTCCGGCGTGGCTATTGCCGATCTCGGCCGGGCGCGTCACGTTTGGGCGACGGCGGACACCTTCGCCATCCTCGGCGGGCGCGGGGAAAAGAACGCCATTCGCCGCCGGATCGGTGAGGCGAAGGCGGAGTTGCGTGCGGCTGCCCCGGACGATGACGCGCGGCGGCACATCCGGGAGCGAATCGGTAAACTGGCGGGCACGGCGGCGCTCGTCCACGTCGGCGCGGCGATGGAGAGCGAGCGCGTGGAGTTGCGGACGCGCGTCGAGGCGGCGGTGACGGCGGCGCAAGCGGCCCTGCGCGATGGGGCCGTACCGGGTGGCGGCGGCGCGCTCCTCGCCTGCATTCCCGCGCTCGAACGCCTCGCGGACGAGCGACGCGGGGACGAAGCGCTCGGCGTGCGACTGCTCGCGCGCGCCCTCCCGGCGCCGATGCGCGCCATCGCGGCGAACGCGGGCATAGAGGCGAGCGCCGTCTTCAACGGCGCCCGCCCGCTCGCGCCGGGATGGACCTTCGATGTCCTTCGCCGCCAGTGGGTTGACGCCGAGGAGAGCGGTCTCCTCGATCCGCTGCCGGTCGTGCTCGCCGCGCTCGAAGGGAGTGTCAGCGCCGCCGTGATGGCCTTGACCACTGATGTCCTCATCCGGCACAAGCGACCGGAGTCCGCCAAAACGCCGTGAGTCCGCGTGCTTCCGCAGAGTGAACGGAGCATGCTCGGATACCCCGATGCGCATGGTCATGAGAGAGGTTCCAATGTCGCGACACATTAATCAGACGCATGCAGACGTGTTGTATCTGCCGTTCACCGCCGATCAGCGGGATGCTCTCATCAACTTTGTCGCTGCCGATACTTACCCATTCAACGGTGTTCCCGCACCGACGAGAGAGGACGTGGCATCGTGGATTGACAAGGGCATCTACACCGAGACCTTCTGGATCACACTCGATGGCACGACGCGCGTCGGCGTAGTGCAATATCAGGATGCATCGCCGATCAGGGCGGAAGTGCATATTCGATTACATAGGCCGTATCGGGGGCAGGGCATCGGGACGCACGCGATTACCTGGCTCACCAATTACCTCTTCCAGACCTTCCCGGCGAAACACCGTGTGGAGGGATGGACGCGGATTGACAACATCACGATGCGCCGCGTGTTTCGTAACTGTGGCTACGTGAAAGAGGCACATCTCCGTCTCGACTTCCCAACTGATGACGGAACGTATCGGGACAAGATCGGCTATGGAATCCTGCGCGACGATTGGCGAACAGGAAATATCACATCCGTCATGTGGCATGATGAAGAGGATGAGGTCGGGGCATAATGCCGGGAAGATGGGAATGTCTGGCGAATCATGAGGGCGGCACGGTCGTTGCGCTGGCGACCGCGCTAACGGATGGTGAGACGACGCTTTTCGCGGCGACCGCGTCGGGACTCTTCTCCTCCATAAATGGCGGGGAAACGTGGTCGCCCAGCGGCGATACACCGCTTCCTCTGCTCACGGTCGTTGCGCCATCTGCCTCCTTCGCCGATAATCACCTGCTCTTTGCTGGCACGCAGACCGGGTGCTATCGTTCCACCGATGCCGGACAGACGTGGCGCCAAATGCTCTCCGGTGGTCGTATCTTCGCGATGGCGATCGTACCCGGCATGGACGGGGAAGAGAGCGTCTTCGCCGGCACGCAGCAGGACGGCATCCTCCGCTCCGACGACGGCGGGCGGACGTGGACGGGGGTGAATCCCGGCCTCATGGATCTCACCGTGCTGGCGCTCGCCTTCTCGCTCGATGCCGCGCGCGACCGCACCGGCTTCGCGGCGACGACATCGGGGCTTTATCGCACCCGCAATGGCGGTAAATCGTGGCGAGAGGTCGCGGTACCGCTCGATGAATCGGCGGTGCAGTGTCTGGCGATCTCGCCCGCCTTCGTCCATGACCGGCTCGTTTTCGCGGGAACAGAGCGCGACGGTTTGTGGCGCTCCGATGATGGCGGGACGAATTGGGAGGCCGTGCCGGGCCTGCCCGACGGTGGCATCGGCGCGATTGCCTTCTCGTCGCGCGATGTGGAAGCCCCCCTCGTCGCTGTGGCGACGGATGGCGGTGTGGCGCTCTCGCGTGACGGCGGAACGACCTGGCGGTTGACCGGGCAGGCATTGCCCCCCGTGCTCGATCTCGCCTTCGTGCCCGATGGTGATGGCGAGGTGCTGGTCGCTGCTCTCTACCGCGATGGTGTGGCTCGCCTCGCCATCACCGAGCAGGACGACCAATGGGTTCCGTCCACAACGGGCCTGCATGCGACCTTTCTCACCACGCTTGTCGCCTCCCCAACCTTCGCGCGCGACCGGACGCTCTTCGTTTCCGGGCCGGAAGCCGGTCTTCGCGTCTCGCGGGATGGTGGCCACGCCTGGGCCGACGCTGGGGCCGGTCTCGACGGTGCGCTGGTGTATGGAGTGGCAATCACCCCCGATGCCGACGGCAACCACCGCGTTTTCGTCGCCACGGACGCAGGCATTTATCGCAGCCGCGATGATGGGCGCACCTGGACGGCGCCCACACCGGGGAACGATCTGCCGACCGGGATAGTCGTCGCCGGGATAGCGGCGAATGATGGAGAGACGCCGGTGTTTGCGGCAACGCTCGACGGTCACCTGATCGTCTCCGATGATGGGGGCGAGCGATGGCGCCCGCTTCACACACCGCTCGATGGGGCGAACATCGTCTCGCTCGCCTGCTCGCCCGGCGATGGGCGCGACCGGACGCTGTACGCCGGCACGACGCAGCCCGCGTCGCCCGTCGGCATGGCTGAAATGACCGTCTGGCGCTCGACCGATGGCGGCGGCAATTGGATGCGCTGGCTGGAAGAATCTGGTGAAGGCGGGATACTACCGCTCGCGGCATCCGCTGGTCAGAGTGACGATGCGCTCTTCGTCGGGCTTGGCGGACGGGTGATGCGGCCGCGCCAAAATGCCTGGCAGACGCGGGGCGGGATACGCACTCCCCTCTGGCACGGCCCCACGCTCGCGACGGAACAGAGCGGCCCGGTTTCGATCTCGATTTCGATTACCGCGCTGGCCGTCTCACCCAACGCGCGCACGGATGGCATGGTCTTCGCCGCCACGAGCGCCGGTGTCTATCGGTCGCGCGATCGGGGTCGCACCTTCGACCGCTGGAGCGAGAGTCTTCTCCCGACGCCCATGCTCGCACTCGCCGCAACGGTTCATGAATCTCTCCTCATCTTCGCGCTCGGTGTTGATGGCACGATTTGGCGGCGGACAGGGAACACGTAGATGAAGATCACCGCCATCATATCCACCATCATCGCAATTCCCCGCACGGCGCGGCTGACGCTCGCCGGCGGCAGCCGGGACGACGCAACGACCGTGCTCGTGCAACTACAGACCGACGCGGGCATCACCGGCATCGGGCAGACGGTCGTTGACCCACCGGCGTTCGGCGCGGCGGGTATCAAGGCGAATATAGACGCCTACCTCGCGCCGCTGATGATCGGGCAATCACCGCTGGCGATCGAACCTCTGCATCGCCTGATGGAACGGACGCTCCCCGGCCACCGCGCTACGCATGCGGCGATAGACCTCGCCCTCTGGGACCTGAAAGGCAAGGAGCGCGGCGTGCCGGTCTCTCATCTACTCGGCGAGCGCGTGCGGGAGGGGATCGCGCTGATGGCGATGGTACCGCATGCCGACCCCGCGACGATGGCCCGCGAGACGGCGGCGCTGCTCGCCACGCCCTATCCCGCACTCAAAGTGAAGATCGGCATGGGCGTCGCGGCGGACATCGCGCGCTATCGCGCCGTCCACGAGGCGGCGGGCGATCGCGCGGTGATTCAGGTGGATGGAAACGGTGGCTACACGCTCGACGACGCGACCACCGCGCTGACCGCGATGGAAAAGATTGGTGGCCTCGGCATGATCGAGCAGCCCGTCACCCGTTTGGACGACCTGGCCGCACTCGCGCGTCGCTTCTCCGCGCCGGTGATGGCCGATGAATCATTCGACGGGCCGGAAACGCTCGCGGAAATCGCCACACGGGGCGCGGCGCGGGCGGCATTTCTGAAACTGCCGAAGCAGGGCGGCATCCTCGGCGCGCTCGCGGCCGCGCGCATCGCCGAGGATACCGGTATCGCCCTCTCCGTCGCGGTGTACTACGATGTCCTCGCCGCCGCTGCCGCCCACGTCGCCGTCGCACTGCCCGCGATCACCTGGCCCTCATTCGTCACGCGCCTGACGGACAGCCTGCTCGCGGAACCGCTCGTGCCAGACGGCCTACTCGTGCGCGCCCCGTCCGGGCCGGGCCTCGGCGTGACACTCGATGACGAGAAAGTGCGGCGCTACACCGTGGAGCGGTGAGGATGCGGCAGAAATCGTCTTCCTGGGCTACGATAGTGCGTAGGTTATGTCGGGGTGCCGGGTTAATGGACGATCATTGAGCAAGGGGACGAGATGCGAAGAGTCGCGACGATTGCGTGGTCCTGCGCGCTTCTGTTTTCACTGTCTGGGGTTGCGCATGTGGGAGCCGCACCCGCATTCGCATCCCCCGCGTTTCAGCAGCAGTGGCAGCGCGGCGAAGCGATCACACCGAATTTCTGGGGCCCGCTCGCCACGGCCCATGACGGCCAGCAGGAACCGTACAAGGAAGCGCCGGGCGGGCAGCGTCTCGTGCAGTATTTCGATAAAGGGCGCATGGAACTGACGAACGGCGCCGTCACGAACGGTTTACTCGCGATGGAATTGATTCGCGGGCAGATCCAGATGGGCGATACCACATTCGAGAATCGCCCGCCGCCAACCATTCCGATTGCCGGTGACCCGGACAATACCGGCCCGACATACGCCGCGCTGGGTGGCACGGCGAAGGCGCTCCTCGATGCCGCCCCTGCGCAGATCGGCAACAGCACGCAGGCGGTCGTTTCCACCGCCGGGGATGTTTCCGTCAGTAGCGCCACCGCCACCGCTGCTGCCGCCTTCACGCTTTATGACGATGCGACGAAGCACAATGTGCCGCGGGCGTTCGCTGATTACCGCGCCACGGCGGGGTTGCCGACGATTGGCTACGCGCGTTCCGAACCCTTCTTCACGACGGTGAAGATTGCCGGGACGCCCCGGCAGGTGCTGGTGCAGGTCTTCGAACGGCGCGTGCTGACCTATACGGCGACGAACCCGACTGGCTTTCAGGTGGAAATGGGCAATGTCGGACGCCACTA
This sequence comes from Thermomicrobiales bacterium, assembly GCA_050999735.1. GTDB lineage: Bacteria > Chloroflexota > Chloroflexia > Thermomicrobiales > JALYUS01 > JALYUS01. The sequence goes on from JBPCPB010000016.1 coordinate 5,996, forward strand.
TTACCAATGGCGTTATGGGTCCGCGAATGCCGTGCCGCCCACCAGTCCGGCGTCAGCCTCCGCCGTGACGACGGCAGCCCCGACGCTGAACTGGGCCGGCTATGAAGTGGATACGAAGAATGTCACGGCGATCCATGCGGCATGGGTTATCCCGCCCGCCACTGCGCCGCCCGCGACGGGCTACGCTGCTACCTGGGTGGGGATCGGCGGCGCTATCACCGATGACCTCATCCAGGCGGGCACGGAGCAGGATATCGAGAACGGCGTGCCGACGTATTATGCGTGGGTTGAGGCGCTTCCCGACGATATCCTCGGCGTCTCGACTCACCGTCTCCCCGCAAACCCCGGCGATCTCTTCAGCATCACGATCACGAACACGAGCGGGAACGATTGGACCGTGTTGCTCGAAAACCGGACGACGAATCAGCATCTGGCGCTGACGACCACCTATCAATCCTGCAACTGCTCGGCGGAATGGATCGAGGAGGTGCCGGAGGTTGACGGTGTTGATAACCCGGCCATCGCGAACTTCGGCACCGTGACGTTCACCGAAGCGACGGCAACGGTCGGTGGGGCAGTGAAGAATATTACGGACCTCGGCGCAGGCCCACTGGCACTCGCGCAACACGGGAAAATCGTCGCGCAACCACAGGCACCGGGAGCGGATCGGTCCAGTTTCACCGTCGCCTACGTGCGTTGATTCGTGGGGGAGGGTTCGTCCGGTGGTACAATCCTCCATGCCTTACCGATATCAATTCCCACCTAGCCAGGAGGCCGCATGGACATGTCGTATCAATCCATCATTACCATCGAGCCGGGGAAGCGCGGCGGCAAGCCGTGCATTCGCGGCATGCGAATAACCGTGTACGACGTGCTCTCGTATCTTGCAGCAGGCATGACGACTAAGGAAATATTGGCGGATTTCCCCTATCTGACCGGGGACGATATTCGGGCGTGTCTCAGCTATGCAGCGGATCGTGAGAAGCAAATGCTGGTCGCGCATGCATGAAATTGCTCTTTGACCAGAATCTTTCACCGAATCTGGTCCGCCGCCTGTCAGATGTATTCCCACACGCGCGTCATGTCTCAATGGTCGGTCTCGGATCAGCGTCTGATGAAGCAGTGTGGGAGTACGCGCGTATGAACGCCTATGCCATTGTCACCAAAGACGCCGATTTTAGCGATCTTGGCTTGATGCGTGGCTTTCCACCGCGCATTATCTGGCTACGGTTCGGCAACTGCACCACGCATGAGGCCGAAATAGCCTTGCGCGCACAGCATAGCGCGATTATGGCTATGGAAACAGACCCAACTGTTGGAGTGCTAACCATCATCTAGTCAAGGAGCGCGCCGATGAAAATCGTTGATGTTACGACGACGGTGCTCAATGTCCCAAATGTGCCGGGGATTCAGGATGCGACGATCCGCCATCGGGGCAATAGCCGGGGCGCGCTCTTCGTGCATATCATGACGGACGAAGGGCATGAGGGGCTGGGAATTGGCACCGTGCCAGGCACGCGCGAGTTAATCGAGCATGTGCTGAAGCCGCGCCTGATTGGGCAGGACCCGCTCAATCATGAGTGGCTTTGGGAAGAAATGTTCTGGCAAATCCGTGGGTTTGGCCGCAAAGGGATGGCCTTCTGCGCGCTCTCGGCGGTGGACATCGGTTTGTGGGACCTGAAGGGCAAGATTTTCAATGCGCCCTTGTACAAACTGATCGGCCACTACACTGATACCGTGCCAATCTACGGCTCCGGCGGCTGGACGCACTTTTCGGAGGCCGATCTCGTCCGCGAGCAAGTTGGGTACGTCGAGCAGGGCATCCCGCGCGTCAAGATGAAGGTCGGCAAGGACTTCGGCAAATCTGAGGCCGAGGATGTGCGCCGCCTCGCCGCCGTCCGCAAAGCGGTGGGCGACGATGTTGAGATCTATATTGATGCGAACAATGGCTACTACGCTAAGCAGGCAATTGCGATGGCGCGGCGCTTCGAGCAATACAACGTCGGCTGGTTCGAGGAACCAGTGCTCGCGGACGACATCACGGGCCTCGCGGCGATTGCCCGCGCGATTGACATTCCCGTTGCGACGGGCGAGCACGAGTACACGAAGTATGGCTTCAAGGACTTGATTGCGCAGGGCGGCGCGGACATCGTGCAGCCGGATGTCGGGCGCGTCGGGGGTGTCACGGAGTGGTTGAAGGTCGCGCATCTCGCGCACGCATTTAATCTGCCGGTCGCACCCCACGCCGTCTCGCTCGTCCACCTCCATCTCGCCTGTTGCACGCCGAACTTGAAAGTGGTCGAGGTGCTCGGCGTCGAGGAGGAAGCGAACCGCATCTGGTTCACCGAAGTCCCGGAGCAGAAGAACGGCATGTGGTCTCCCTTCCCGGATCGCCCCGGCCTCGGCCTCACCCTCAATCCGAAAGCGGTGGAGCAGTACGCAGTATAGTCCACGGTTATCGTGCTATTCCTCGCTCCACAGCGATAACAAACGTGTTATTATCATGGCATGGCCGCTGGTCGTGTACCGAGAATTATCGTCTACTGGAAGAACGCGACCGGGAACGAAGAAGTTCGCCAGTTCATTGACGCGCTCGCGCCGCCAGCAACGAGAAAGTGCGATCAATACATTGAGGTGTTGCGCACACTTCCATTCGTTCCCTCGATGTATATGAAGCATATCGAGGATGACCTGTATGAACTCCGCCCCGAACTGGGTGGCAACGAATATCGCCTCCTGTTCGGAATGCGGAGGAACATCGTCGTTTTCGTTCATGCGTTCATGAAGAAGCGCGGCAAACTCGATCCGACCGATATTACTACTGCCCAAAGGCGGTTTGATGAGTGGAAGGGGGCTAATCCATGACTGATCGGAATCTGAATGCGGGGAATACCATAGATCGTTTCGGGCCGTACCTTGAAGAGCGGCTGCTGCAAGACCCTGAATACCGTCATGCATGGGAGAGTGAGATGCCGCTTGTGATGTTCGGCGCGACTGTTGCCGCGCTCCGCGAGAAGCGCGGCATGACTCAGCGTGCGCTTGCCGAGCAGGCAGGAATGAAGCAGCCCGCCGTCAACCGGATCGAGCGCGGCTTGCATCGGCCCAATCTCGAAACGATCACACGCCTCGCGAACGCGCTCAAAGGCAACCTCATCTTTGATGAGAAAACAGGCTATCCTATGCTGATCGCACGGACACGCCACCATACAAGCGCGCGAACGCGTACCAATGTCGGCGAAAAGCGTCAACAATCATCTGCCTGATGATAACCGGATTGCAGAGAACAAGAATGCCCATCTCCCCAGTGTACCGGGAGATGGGCATTCCTGGTATGGTCGTGGGGTCAATCGCCCCGGTTGCTCGTCGCGACCTCGGTTGGGCGACGCTGACCGGCGGGAACGTTCGTCGCCACCTGCCCGACGGACGGCATCGTCGCCGTCTCCTCAGTCGCCTCGATGCGGTTGCTCTTGCGGAGGGGGATTTCCTGCAGGAACCAGGTGCAGGCGAAGGCGATGATCGCGCCGATCACGCTGATCGTGAAGACGACGTGCGTGCCGTCCGCGAGCGCCTGCCGCACGACGCCGACGAATGTCCCGTAGAACGCCTGGGCGCTGGGGCCGAGCGCCGCGAAGATGCCTTTCAGTTGGCTCTGCGCCTGCGCGCTCACCAGTACTTGAGGGTTGTCCAGTTGCGACAGGACCGACGGCGGCACGGCTGCGTGGACATCCGCCGGGAGGTTGGCCTGGAAGCTATTCGTGAAGTGGCTCGTGAGGAGCGATCCCATCACCGCCGTGCCGAGCGTGCCGCCGATCTGGCGGAAGAACTGTGTCGCGCTCGTCACGACGCCGAGAAGCGTAATCGGGAAGGCATTCTGGACAGCGATCGTAAAGACGGGGAAAGTCAGCCCCGTGCCGAAACCCGTGACGATCATGTTGCGGATCACTGTACCGTTCGAGGTGCCGACGCCCATCCGCGCGAGCAGCGTCATGCCGACGATCATGATTGCTGTCCCGACGAGTGCGTTCGCCTTATACCGCCCGCGCCGCGAGATCAACTGACCGCTTGTCGTGCTGCCGACGATCAGCGAGAGCATGAACGGTGTGAGGATGGCGCCCGAACTCGCCGCCGAACGCCCGATCACGCCCTGCACGAAGAGGGGGATATAGAGCGTCGCACCGAAGAGCGCGAGGCCAGTGACGAACATGACGATCGCACCGACGACGAAGATGCGGTTCTTGAAGAGTTCGAGGGGCAACACCGGTTCGACCGCGCGGGATTCCGCCAACGCGAAGACGGCAAACATCGCGATGGAGAAGAGAATTAGCCCGATCACCTGCGGCGATCCCCACGCGTACTGGCCACCCGCCAGTGTCAGTGCGAGCAGGAGCGGCACGACGGCGAGGATCAGCGTCGCGACGCCCGCCCAGTCAATGACGCGCTTGAGGCCGCTTGGGCGGAAGTACGGGAAGGCAACGACGAGAACGGTCAGCGCGAGGATGCCGACGGGGATGTTGATATAGAAGACCCAGCGCCACGACGAGGTATCGGTGATCCAGCCGCCGAGTGCGGGGCCGACGACGGATGAGAGGCCAAAGACGCTGCTCGTGATCCCCTGCCATTTGCCGCGCTGGGCGGGCGGGAAGATGTCGCCGATGATCGCGAAGGCATTGGCAGCCATAATGCCGCCGCCGATGCCCTGCAAGCCGCGGAAGAGGATCAGTTGCGTCATTGAGTGTGCCGCGCCGCAGAGGATCGAGCCGAACATGAAGACAATGATGCCGCTGACGTAGATCCACTTGCGCCCGAAAATATCCGACAATTTGCCGAAGATCGGTACCGCTGTCGTCGAAGTCAGCAAGTACGCCGTGACGACCCACGAGTAATGGTTGAAGCCGTGCAGATCCGCGATGATCTTCGGCAATGCGGTACCGACAATCGTCTGGTCGAGCGAGGAGAGCAGGAGGCCGAGCAGGACGCCCGCGACCGTCCAGATTAGTTGCCGCCGGTTCAGTTCGTGGAATCCCCGGATCGCCGGTTGCCCGTTCGGGCGGGCCGTCGTCGCCATATCGCCCCCTCGCTCGTTACACGACACTCCCGCCGGAGCCGCGAGCATCGTACCCAATCTCACATTTACGTCAACAACATCATCATTGATCGCGCCATTCCCCGATAGCGGGCAGATGAACCTATTGGCGCGTGTGCCAGCGGTGCAAGGCAACGAGCGCCCAGACTCCCTCGACGACGCCGAAGGGCCACGTACCGGCAAGGAAGCCATAGAGCGAGGAGCCGCCGCAGGCCAACGCGAACACCAGCACCCACCAGGCAGAGCGCTGTTCGAGGGCGTATGCAACGAGCATCGCCGACACCGCGACGGCGCCGAACAACGTCAGAGGACTCACGACATCACTGGAGTGCGGGCCGCGAGCGCATCGGCGCATGCGTCGAGGGTCGGGCAGTCGCAACGCGATACGACATCAAGCATCTGCTTCATCCCTTCGGCACGCCTGATGAGCGCGTCAACGGAGAGCCGTTTCTCCTCAACGAACGCGCGCCAGCGTGCCGATGCAGGCGTGTCCGCGCTGAAACCACCGAACAGGGTTGCGATCTCCGCGATAGTGAAGCCCATGCCCTGCGCCGCCGCGATGATGACCAATCGCTGCAACACATGCGCATCATAGCGGCGACGGCTATTCACCCGCGCGGGCGCTGGCAGGAGGCCGATGCTTTCGTAGTAGCGGATCGCGGAGGGGCGAATTCCGGCTCGCTGTGCGACAGCGGTAATCGTGAGTTCCGGCGATGGCATGGCTATCCCCCTTGACTTCAAGCATACTCG
>JBPCPB010000024.1:0-9305 GCA_050999735.1 Thermomicrobiales bacterium
TTGGTCGTCGAGACGATCACGTCCTGCTCGTCCGCGACGCCCATGTAGCCGCCGAGGCAGGGGCCGCACGTCGCCGTGCTGAAGACCGCGCCCGCCGCCGCGAACTGCTCCGCCAGCCCCTCATGCATCGCCTGGATGTAGACATCCTGTGAGCCGGGGATGACGATGCAGCGCACATCGTCGCTAATCCGGTTCTCGCCGAGGATTTTCGCGGCGAGCCGGAGGTCGGAAATCCGCCCGTTCGTGCAGGAGCCGATCACGACCTGATTGATCTTCGTCCCCACCATCTGGCTGAGTGGGAAGACATTGGCGGGTGAATACGGCGCGGCGATCTGCGGCTCCATGTTCGCGACATCGAACTCGATCGTCCGTGCATAGGTCGCGTTGTCATCCGCGACGACCGGCTCATAGGGGACGTTCGTGCGGCTGGCGAGGTAGTCGCGCGTGATGTCATCGAAGGGGAGAATGCCGTTCTTGCCGCCCGCCTCGATCGTCATATTGGTGATCGTCAGGCGGCCCTCCATCGGCAGGTCGTGGATGGCGGAGCCGGTGAACTCAATCGCCATGTAGCGCGCGCCATCGTCGCCGATCTCGCCAATCGTCCGCAGTACGAGGTCCTTGCCACCAACGTACTCCGGCAGCCGCCCGTTGTAGACAACCTTGATCGTCTCCGGCACCTTCAGCCACGTCATGCCCGTCGCCATCGCGGCGGCAATGTCCGTCGAACCCATACCGGAGGAGAAGCAGTTGAGCGCGCCGTAGGTGCAGGTGTGCGAGTCCGCGCCGATAATCAGATCACCGGGGCGGCAGAAGCCCTTATCCGGCAGAATGACGTGCTCGATGCCGCCCCGCCCGATCTCGAAATAGACGCACCCTTCTTCCTTGGCGAAGGTGCGCATGATCTCGCAGTTCCGCGCCGCGAAGAGGTCCTTTGCGGGGGCGAAGTGCGATGGCACCATCACGACCTTCTTTGGGTCGAAGGTGTGCGCGAGACCCGTCTTCTTGAACTCGCGGATCGCGATCGGCGCCGTCACATCGTTCGCCATCACGAGGTCCACGGACACATCCACGAGATCACCCGCCGCCACACTCGGCATCCCGGCATGGCGCGCAATGATCTTCTCCGTCATCGTCATCGGTTTCGTCGTACTCATCGTTCCTCCTTATTTCCCTCAGGATCAATCCATGACGAACAAACCTAGCACAGAGGACACAGAGAACGCAGAGAGCACAGAGAAAGAGAATTGATTAATCTTTCTCCGTTTACGTTCTTTCTTTTTTCTCCTCTTTCCTCTCTGTGTCCTCTGTGTCCTCTGCGTGCTCTGCGCTACGTCTCTTACGCGAGTGCCGCCTGGTGGGCGGTGCGGGTGGTGCGGGCGGTGCGGGCGATGGCGGCGATGTACGCCTCGGCGCTCCCGGCGAGAATGTTCGTGTTGAGCCCCTGGCCGCCGTAAACCTTGCCATCCTCGCCAATAATGCGGACGCGGACCGTCGCTTGCGCGTCAATGCCGCTTGTCACCGCGTCCACGATATACGATGCCAATTTATAGTGCGTACCGGTCGCCTCATCTATCGCGCCGAACAATGCCTCGACAGGACCTTTCGCGGTGATGTCCGCGTGATGCTCGACGCCATCTATGGAGAGCGTGACGCGCGCCGATGCGCGGCCCGCTCCGGTGTCAATGTGCCAGTCACGAAGTTTGTAGCCGTCCGGCTGGAGCGTCCGCTCATTCTCGATCAGGGCGATGATGTCGTCCTCGCTGACGTGCTTCTTCTCGTCGCAGAGGGCGATGAAGCGCTGATAGGTGCTTTCCGCCTGTTCGGGCGTCAGCGTGTAGCCGAGTTGTTCGAGCCGCCCGACAAAGCCGTGTCGCCCGCTGTGCTTGGTCAGGACGATGGCGGAGCGCTCCCAGCCGACCGATTGCGGTGTCATGATCTCGTAGGTCCGCTGGTTCTTCAGGATGCCGTCCTGGTGGATACCGGAGCCATGCGCGAAGGAGTTTGCGCCGACTATCGCCTTATTAGGCTGCACGACGACACTGGACGCGCCGCTGACGATCCGGCTCGTGCTGACGAGATGCTCGGTGCGGATATTCGTGTCGAGACCGCCGAAGGCGTCCCGCCGCGTCCTGAGTGCCATGACGACTTCTTCGAGCGCGGTGTTGCCCGCCCGCTCGCCGATACCATTGATCGTGCATTCGACCTGCCGGACGCCAGCCTGCACCGCTGCCAGCGCATTCGCCGTCGCCATGCCGAGGTCGTTGTGGCAGTGGGCGGACCAGACAACCCGGTCACCACCGGGGGTGTTCTCCATCAGGTAGCGAAAGAGTGCGGCCATCTCGTCCGGCGTTGTGTAGCCAACGGTATCCGGCACATTGATCGTCGTCGCGCCCGCACGGATCGCCATTGCGAACATGCGGACGAGATACTCCTTTGGCGAGCGCGTCGCGTCCATCGCCGAGAACTCGACGTTCGATGTGAACTTTGCTGCCTGCTTGATTGCCGCCTCCGCCATCGCCATGATCTGATCCTGATCCTTGCGGTACTGGTATTGGAGGTGGATCGGGCTGCTGCTGATGAAGGTATGGATGCGTGGCTCCTCGGCGGAGCGCAATGCCTCGATGGACGCCTCGACGTCCACCTTGACCGCCCGCGCCAGTCCACAGACCGTCACTCCCTTCGCGCGCTCGGCGATCTGCCGCACGGCATCGAGATCACCGGGGGAGGCGATGGGAAAGCCCGCCTCGATGATATCTACACCGAGGCGAACGAGCGCGTCCGCGACCTCCAGTTTCTCATGGACGGTCATGCTTGCGCCTGGCGACTGCTCGCCGTCGCGCAGCGTCGTATCGAAGATATACACGCGCTTCCCGGCCTCAATGACCGGGCTGGCTACACTCGACGATTGGGTCTCGATTCCGTTCATACTCATGCGTGGCATCCCTTCTTCACATCGGTAGCGTAGGCTTTAGCCTGCGACCAGCCTGCGGTCTCTTACAAAAGGCCCGTACCCGGGCCTCGTAAGGGCGCGGCGAAGGAGAACGCTGCATCGCGCTACCGACATCACCATTGTACTCCTCCTTCCCGTGCCGCTGACCGGATGCCACACAAAAAACCCGCCCCAGAAAAAGGGACGGGCAGAAAAGGCTGCTCGCGGTACCACCCTCGTTGCCACATGTTGCATGCGACCACTCGATAGCACGCGATAACGGGCGTACCCGGTGGCGGCTCATCAAGGAGATTCACCGTCACGGCTCAGGGGCGAGGTTCCGCGCGTTCCGCCACCAGGCTCTCACCATCCCCGGCTCGCTTCGGCGTCGGGTGCGCGTACTGCTCCCCATCACTGCCGTTGCGTAGCCTAGCAGCAGATCGGTACGGTGTCAACTTTCTCAAGCCCCGTTTCAGACAACTCTTGTCCTTAAGACGGTTCCAAATACGTTTCAAAACCTCCTCGTCCGCCTTGGTTGTAGTTAGGCTCATTCTCCTGCCAAGAGCATCTACGGCTTTTTCGCATCGAGGATCAGCGAGACAAAGCCGAGTTTCCCATCTTGATTGCGATGGTCTGACCGCAGTGAGCGGTAAACTGGCCCGTCTGCGGGATCCCAGTAGTTGAAGTGGAAGCGTCCTTGCTCGTCGCAGTATTCAAGGAGATCGACCACGAAGCCCGCCCCAGCGAAGACATCGCAGAAGCGCTTGTACTCGTAGACGATCTTGTGGTCTGCTGCCGCGTGATCAGCCGGTCCCGGCCCGCCAACCCGTACTGTACGCTGGTATGCCTCGTCCCGGAAGTTCGCGTCCGGCACCGCGCAACGGATGTAACCGCCAGATGTAAGGAATTCGAAACAGAGTTTTGCAGCCGCCCGACCTTCCGGCTCAGTGAGATGCTCCCAGACATGCTCACACAGCAATGCTTCCGCTAACCGGCCCTTGAGGAAAGCGACCCAGGTATCACGCCGCAGAAGGTCGAGGTCCTCCCGGTGGGTAGCAATCCATCCCGGCCAGGACTGGCTACCTGCCCCGATGATAATGCGTAGCGGCTCATCCATCGGTATCAAGGAAACATCGAATGGCATGTTTTGCCCCCGGTTCGAGCGATACATTTCCCACGCCAGCAACATCTACTATGAGTGATGATACGTAGCCGCATCATCTTTTCACAGAGGTCCCGATTTCGCTACTACGATGAGACATTGAGCGACTGGCGCTACATAGTGAGCGCCACAAAGTGGTCGTATGTGATGTATTCGATCCCGTTCCAGACATGCCGCTTCGTTGCCGGATCACGCGGCGGAGAATGGCGGAGATCATCCGTTACGACGTACTGTGCACCAGCAGTGATTGCGGTCGCATAGACCGGAACATCCCAGAGATCGGTGAGTTCGGGCCAGGAGATCGGATGCGGGAGCGGCGGGTCAACGAGCGTGAAAGAGGCGAGGAGATAGGCCATCATCTCCTTCGCGGCGATCGATGCCGTGCGCTGGGCTGTCGCGTCACTGCCGTACCGCTCCGCCCATCGCCATGTGAGGACGCGATTCAGTTCCGCGACAATCCATGAGGACCAGATTGCCTCAAAGCGACCGAGGCGAACAAGGCCAACAAGGGTAATCCGTCTTGTGTGCGAATAAAGGACATTCGTGTCGAGCACCGCGCGCGGAAGAGCAGATCCGTCGCTCACTTTTTCCACGGCAACGTACCGGGTCGGCCTGCTTCAAGGATGTCCATCTGCTCCTGCGACATTCGTGTGCCGTCATCCTCGTCGGGAAGTGCGCCGAGCGTCATCGCGTCGGCAATGGCGCGCAGATCACGCACGACACTCGTGTCTTGCAGTCGCTTAATCTCCCCGAGTGGGATCATCGTCCGGTTGCCGACCTTGCGGATGCCAGTGATGTCGCCGCGCTTGACCATTGATTTGACTGTGTTGATCGAGTTGATGCCGAGTAGTTTCGCGGCCTGTGTCGTTGTGACGAGCGTATCATCGTCCACAATCTCTTCACGCGCACGCGCCACGACCACCTTGATCTCCTTCGTACGATCTTCGTCCGCCAGCCGACCAATTTCGTCCAATAGGCGCTCAATCGCCATCAACGTTCCCATTTCTCTTCTCCTTCCTCGCCCAGCATACCATTATTCGTCAATTCCGTCAACGGGTCGCGCTGATCTGGCGGGTAGCGCTCGGCGCAATTCGCAGTACAATTACCTGCTGATGGCGATCATGCGCCATCGTATCTGGTCATGCCGATGGAGCGGTTGGAAGAAAGGAGTGGCGGGATGCCAAGCGCGAGGACGAAGGGACGATGCCGATTCTGTGGTGCCGAGTACACCAAGTCCGGCATGGCGAAGCATCTCCAGACGTGCAAGGCGAGGAAGGCGTCGGAGAGCGATCCTGGCAGTAAGAAAGCGCGGCACGGTCGGCTCTTCGACCTGATGGTTTGGGGTCGGTATGCCCCAGAATACTGGATGCACCTCGACGTACCTGCGGATATGCCCTTGACCACGCTGGACCGTTTTCTTCGCGATACCTGGCTGGAGTGCTGCGGACACTTGAGCGCCTTCAGGATTGCCGGAGATTCCTATGTCTCGTATGTGGATTCGGCGTACGGACTCGACGACCGGAGCATGCGCGGGGTGAAAATTGGTGATGTGCTCGATGTCGGCGATCAATGCAGTCATAAGTACGATTTCGGCACCACCACGGAGTTGAGCCTGCGGGTGATAGCGGAACGGGAAGGGCCGATCGGGAGTGAATCGGTTGCAGTGCTGGCACGCAACGAACCGCCGCACATTCCCTGCGAGATATGTGGGCAGGAGGCCACGCAGGTATGCACTCAGTGCCTCTACGAGGGTGCCGGCTGGTTCTGCGATACATGTGTCAGGACCCACGCGTGCGACGAGGAGATGTTTCTACCGGTCGTCAATTCGCCACGCGTGGGCATGTGCGGCTATACCGGCTGACACAACATCCAGGCGAAGTCTCTGCCGAGCCACGATCAACATGTGTTGACGGCAGTTCCGCGCCGTCGCTACACTGGCGGTGTCGTCCCGAAGATTGATCGCGAAGGGGAAGCCCGATGCCGATGTATGAGTACTTCTGCCCGGATTGCAACCAGCGGTTCGAGAAACTGGTGCGCCATGCCACGCCGGAGAATGCCGAGGGAGGCGCCACCTGCCCGACGTGCGCGCAGACGGACACGCGCCGCGTCCTCTCCGTCTTCGCGGCGGTGACGACGAGTGCGCAGGCCGAGAGCGGATGTTGCGGCGGGAATGAGGACGGCTATTGCGCCTGTGGCATGAACCGTAACTAGGCGATGAAAATTACTGATATCAAGACCTTCCTCGTCCACGACCCGGACCGCCCGGAGCGGAACTATTCGTTCGTCAAGGTCTACACCGACGAAGGGCTGACCGGCCTGGGCGAGGCGGGGATCAACAGTAAGGAACTGGCGCTTGAAGGTCTCATCAAGACCTACACGCCGCTCCTCATCGGCATGGACCCGTCGCGCATCGAGCACATCTGGCAGACGCTCTGGCGTGGCCAGTTTTTCCGGGGTGGGCATGTCCACGCCGCCGCCGTCGCCGCGATTGATCTCGCGCTCTGGGACTTGCGCGGCAAAACGCTCGGCGTGCCGGTCTACGACCTGCTCGGTGGCCGGACGCGCGACTACGCCCGCTGCTACTGCCACGTCCAGCGACGCGGCAACGACGAAGACGGGCCGCGCGCGGGGATTGATACGATGGTCGAGTACGCGAAAGCGCAGGTCGCGGACGGCTGGCGGTTCGTTCGCTTCGGCGTCGGCGAGGGCGGTACGCAGGAGCGGGACGGCATCTACGAGCAATCCAAAGCGATGCGCTGGACGGTGGACGCCTTCACCGCGCTCCGCGAGGCGCTCGGGCCGGAGATTGAGATCTGCGTGGACTTTCACCAGCGCACGACGCCGACCTACGCGATTCAGATCGCCCGTGCCCTCGAACCCCTGCGTCCCTTCTTCGTCGAGGACCCGTTGCGCGCCGAGAATACCTCCGAATTTAAGTACCTGCGTCAGCACATCTCCGTGCCGATTGCCACCGGCGAGCAACTGGCGAGCAAGTGGGAATGGCAGATGCTGATCGAGCAGGATTTGATGGACTACTGCCGCGTGGACCTCTGCATCTGCGGCGGCTTGACGGAGGCGAAGAAGATCGCCGGGTGGTGCGAGACGCACTATATCGAGCAAGCGCCGCACAATCCCCTCGGCCCGGTCTCGACGGCGGCCTGCCTGCACTTCGACCTCTCTACGCCGCTCTTCGCCGTGCAGGAACTGACGTGGCGGCCGGAAATCATCGCGGACATTGTGCAGACCGATATGCGGCTCGAAGGCGGCAATCTGTATAGCGGCGGGACGCCTGGCCTTGGGGTGGAGTTGGACGAGGAAGCAGCAGCGGCCTATCCCTTCCAACTGCCCGGCCTGCGCCTTCTCCGCCGAGAGGACAACTCGGTCTCCGACTGGTAGACCAACCGGGGATAACCGCAAAGGCGCAAAGGACGCAAAGAGTGCAAAGAAGAGAGTGCTTAATCTTTCGGTTCTCCATGTTCTACGCGCCTTCGTGATTCAATCCCTTTTCCCTCTTTGCGTCCTCTGCGTTCTTTGCGTTTCAATCGGATTCTCTTAAAGAGGTGGAGATGGCAACGAGCATCATGTCGGTGACGCCGGAGACGTTCGCGGAGGCGACGTGGGATGAGATCGCGCCGTACTACGAGGAACTGGCGACCTGCCCGCTCGATCAATCATCCGTCGCGGCATGGCTCCAAACATGGTCGAACCTCGATTCCGCGCTGCGCGAGGCGGCGTCACTCGCCAGCATCGCCTATACGACGGATACCGGCAACGCGGACAAGGAGGCGACGAATCTCCGCTTCACGAGCGAGATCGGCCCGCGCGTGAGCGAGCAACAGGTGCGGCTTTCCGGCCGTCTGCTCGACATCGGCTATACGCGCGATGATCTGGTGACGACGCTGCGCCGCATGCGCAATCAGCGCGACCTCTTCCGCGCGGAGAATGTGCCGCTGATGCAGCAGGAAGCGAAACTGAACAGCGAGTATAACAAGATCACCGGCGGCCTGACCGTCGAGTGGGACGGCGAGGAATTACCGATTCCGCGCCTGCAACCCTTCCTCCAGAGTGCGGATCGGGCGGTGCGCGAGCGTGCTTTCCGCCTCGGCGCGCAGGCATACATGGCGCAGCACGACGCGCTCGCCGACCTCTTCGACCGGATGTACGCGGTGCGGACGGCGATCGCGCGCAATGCGGGCTTCGACAACTACCGCGATTACATCCATCAGGCGAAGAACCGCTTTGACTACACCCCGGCGGACTGTGAGGAGTTCCACATTGCCGTTGAGCAGACTGTTGTGCCTGCGGTCGCGCGCCTTCTAGCCCGGCGGAAAAAGCAGATGAGCCTCGATACGCTGCGGCCGTGGGATACCGCCGTTGACCCGGAAGGTCGCCCGCCGCTCAAACCGTTCGAGACGGTAGACACGCTCACCGCACGAGCCGAGACGATTTTCCAGCGGCTCGATCCGACGCTCGGCGGCTATTTCAAGCAAATGGCGGACGAGCATCTGCTCGACCTCGACAGCCGCAAGGGAAAGCGGCCGGGCGGCTACTGCACGAGTCTGCCCTATCGGGGCCGCCCGTTCATCTTCATGAATGCCGTCGGCGTCGCGGGGGATGTGGAAACCCTGCTGCACGAGGCGGGCCACGCCTTCCACAATGTCGAGGCGCAGGCGCAGCCATTGATCTTCCAGCGGCATCCCGGTTCGGAGATGGCGGAAGTCGCCTCGATGAGCATGGAACTGCTCACCGCTCCCTACCTCGCCCACGACGACGGTGGCTATTATTCCCCCACCGATGCCCGCCGCGCCCGCATCGAGCATCTCGAAGGTATCCTCCAGACCCTCCCCCATGTCGCCGCATTGGACGCCTTCCAGCATTGGCTCTACACCAGCGGTGAGGGCCACGACCGCTCCGCCCGCGATGCCGCCTGGCTCACCCTCCGTGACCGCTTCGAGCAGGGCGTGGACTGGTCGGGACTGGAAGCCGAGCGGATCGCCCGCTGGTACCGCCAACTGCACATCTTCCTCTATCCCTTCTACTACATCGAGTACGGGATCGCCCAACTCGGGGCGTTGCAGGTGTGGCGCAACAGTCTGGCGGATCATGCGGAAGCGTTAGCGGCATACCGGCGGGCGCTGGCGCTGGGGGGGACAGCACCGTTGCCGCGGTTATTCGCGGCGGCGGGAGCGCGGTTAGCGTTCGACGCGGAAACGA
>JBPCPB010000047.1:0-3386 GCA_050999735.1 Thermomicrobiales bacterium
CCAGCTGAAGTTTCGCGGCAAATTGGATCGTGCCGCCGTGACGCGCGAGATGACGGACGCGGTGCATGCGGCGAAGGAGGGTGGTATCCGCACTGTCGGCGTCAACGCGGAGGACGCGAGCCGCACGGACATCGAGCAGTTAATCGAGTTCGCGCTGGCGGCGAAGGAGGCGGGCGCAGTCCGCTTCCGCTACTGTGATACGCTCGGTTTCGATTCGCCGCGCACGATCTACGACCGTATCACCCGGCTCGCCGCGGCCGTGCGCCTCCCGATCGAGCCGCATTGCCACGACGATCTCGGCATGGCGAACGCGAACAGCATTTTCGCGGCGCAGGCAGCGGTGGACGCGGGTGTGGACGCCTACATCAACGCGACTGTCAACGGGAATGGGGAACGCGCTGGACAGGCCGACCTTCTCTCCTGCATCCTCGCGATCAAATATGCGAACGGCTTGCAAGGATACGAACTCGGCGAGCAGGTGGACCTGTCCTGGGCATGGAAACTCGGCAACTATGTTGCCCGCGGTTACGGTTTGCCCGTACCGATCCGGCAAGTCGGGATCGGCGCGAACGCCTTCGCGCATGAGAGCGGCATCCATGCCGACGGCGCACTGAAGGATCGCCACAACTACGAACTGTACGATTACGAACTGCTCGGTCGCCCGGAGGCGGAGGAAACACCGACCGGCCGCGTCATCACGACAGGCGAGTACGGCGGATTGGCGGGGTTCAAGTACGTCTACGAGCAGATGGGCATTACGTTCGACAGCAACCAGCAGGCGGCGGACGTGCTCGAACTCGTTCAGGTCGCGAACGGTCACAACCAGAAACCGCTCCTGCCGGACGAACTGCGCTTCATCGCCGCGCACCCCGACGAGGTTCGTATCATCCTGACGACCAGCCCGTGGAGAAGCAGCCAGCGGGCAGCGGGCAGCGAGCAGCGGGCAGCAAGCAGTGGCAGCGGGCGGCGCGCAGACGGGCTGATCGCGCGGTAATCTCTCGGTGGTAGCAGGCTTTCCAGCCCTCCGTCCTACACCGAGAGGCAGGCTGGAAAGCCTGCTACCACCAGGAAAATAGAGGCTCAGTCACTACGAAAATCGCTATAACCCAGAGCGGATGATCGAAGACGATCATCCGCTCTCTTTGTGTGCGGATGCCAGCGGAAAAATCGGTCATTCCACTGCGACGGCCCGCGAAATCCGTTGCGTATCATGCTGCCCGTCACATTTCGCTTTATTGAATCATTATCTATAAATAGATTATGATGTATGTCGTGTCTATCGTTCAATATCGGTCCGTCGCGGCGAAAGTGGGGCGTGAGCGTGCAGGGGATCACGACGGTGCATTTGAGGGGTATCCGTCTCCTTCTCGTCGGTCTGCTCGTAGCGGCGCATCTTTTTGCGACCGTGATTGCTCGTACCGTTGCGGTCGAAGCTGCTCCCGTGGAGGTGGCGACCGCCGAGCGCATGCCGCCCGCTCGCGCGTCCACGCCATCTATCACGCGGACAGCGGACGGCCGGGACGCGGCCGCGGATCGCATTATCGTCGGCTTCAAACCTGGTGTCGGTACCGCGGAGCAGGACGCTGTCCATCGCGCCGTCGCGAGCCGGGGGATGTCCGCCGCCATACCCGTGAAACGGATCGGTGAAACGGCGGCGTACGTAGAGACGATTGGCGCGCCGTCGCTGGAGGCGGTCATGGAGTCGTACCGCGCGGACCCGCGTGTCCGGTACGCGGAGCCGGACTACATCGCCCATGCCCTCGATCTGCCGAACGATCAATACTTCGGCAACCAATATGGCATGAGCAAGGTTCAAGCGCCCGGCGCGTGGAGCGTGACGCACGGCTCCGCCAGCGTCACGGTCGCCATCCTCGATTGCGGCATCTACGAGGCGCATCCCGATCTCGCGGGGAAAGTGATCGCGCGCGAGGATTTCACCGGCAGCGCGAATGGGACGGATGACCGCTGCGACCACGGGACGCATGTCGCGGGGATCGCCAGCGCCACGACGAACAACGCTACCGGCGTCGCGGGGCTGGGGTACGAGACGAAACTGTTGAACGGCAAGGTTCTCAGCGATGGCGGCAGCGGCTACGACTCGCAGATCGCGGACGGCATTCGCTGGGCTGCGGATAGCGGCGCGAATGTCATCAACATGAGCCTCGGCGGCGCTGGCACATGCTCACAAGCTTTCCAGGATGCGATTGATTATGCATGGGGCAAGAACGTCGTCATCGTCGCGGCGGCAGGCAATGGCGGCGGCACCGCCTCGATCCAGCCCGCGAACTGCGCGCATGTCGTTGCAGTGGCAAGTACGGACGGCAATGATGCCCGGTCGGGGTTCTCGAACTACGGCGGATGGGTGCCGCTCGCCGCACCCGGTTCAGAGATCTACTCCACCGTCAATCCGAATCTTTCCGAGAACAACGGGAATGCGTACGCCTATCTCAGTGGCACCTCAATGGCGACGCCGCATGTCGCGGGACTGGCGGCACTGCTCTGGTCCACACTGTGGGGGACGAGCGCGCAGGCAGTCATTCAGCGAATGGAGAGCACGGCGGACCACATCGCGGGTACCGGCACGAACTGGCAATATGGGCGGATCAACGCGCTGACCGCCGTCGCGCCCGACACGGCGCCGCCGATAGCAACGAGCCTGGCACCCACTACAGCGGTCGCGGGGGGTGCGCCATTTACCCTCACCGTCACGGGCAGCCACTTCCGCTCCGACGCGACGCTGCTCTGGAATGGCACGCCGCATCCCACGCTCTCGGTTTCGGATACGCAGGTGACGGCGGCCATTACTCCCGCGGATCTTCCGGCGGTAGCGAGCATCACCGTCGCGGTCGTCAATACCGACGATACAAGAAGTACCGCGCTTCCTTTCACGATCACCGCCGCGCCGCCCCGAGTCGCGGGCGTCACACCGCCAGCGGCGTCTACCACCGGCGGCACGACTGTCAGAATCAGCGGTAGCGCGTTCCAATCCGGTGCGACCGTGACCTTTGATGGTCTCCCCGCAGCAATAACGTCTCTGACGAGCACGGAAATCGTCGTGACGACGCCACCCCATCGGGTAGGCACGGTGAACGTCACCGTGAAGAACCCAGACGGCCAGACCGGGACCGTGCCGAATGGCTTTGCGTATATCGGCCCACCGGAAGCCCGGCCCGGTCCCGTCGTGCCCCCGTCTGTGCCGGCCGCAAACCCCGCACCCCGTCCCGCCCCGCCAAACGCCGCCGGTTCGTCCGCGCCGTCACCGGCCCCCGCTCCCATCCCCGTAACTCGATAGCAACGAGTAGCGGGGGAGGGAGAGGGGAGGAGGGGAGCCCCCCCCCTCGTCCCTACCCCCCCCCCTCTTCTTCCCCCCGGGGGCGCCACCCACT
>JBPCPB010000149.1:0-13077 GCA_050999735.1 Thermomicrobiales bacterium
ACCATGGGGTGTGCGCCGCGATGAGCGGCAGTGATCGCTGATTAAGGTCGGTAGGTGGTTCGGGGTGTCTGCCCGGTAGGGCTTCTTCAGGCGGCACCGTGTTCGCCATAGGCTCGCGCGGCGCGCATGACGGCCACGACATGCCCACGTCGGAGTTCGGCGATGGGCGATGCGCCATCGAGATAGAGATTCCTGGCGAGGAAGAATGCTGCGCGTGCCCACGGATTGGGTGTTTCGAGCGCCATCAGCGCCTCTTCAAATCCCGGCAGCATTCCATCCGGCCCAAACTGCCAAAGAGGGTAGATGTACCGAATGCCACGAACGGGAAAGGCCAGCAACCGCCCGGCACGGCGCCGCTCCTCGACTGATCGCTGCACGATTCCAAGGCGCTCGGCAACTTCCCGTAATGGTAGCGTCCCGCCCTCCGCCTCCAGGAGTTGCGCACGCGTGCGTAACCCCCGCTGGCGAGACGCCGCAAAGGGGTCGCCATCGCTGTGGTTTCGCCGGGTCACTACTGATGGAATTGCCGTTTCGCGTGTTACCACGATGCATTCTCCTCATCCATAGTATAGCGCGAAAATCGCCACTCCGTACCGTGCGTTGTCAGGTCAGTTGCGCGACGCATGCACTGAAAGCATCACGCGCCAGAGATGATGATAGTCGCTCCTCTGGAGCCGCACGAGATTCGTCGCGTTCAGCCCTTGTCACAGCGTGACGACGACCTGGCCGTCCTTGACGGTGACGGGATAGGTGCGGATGCGGACCTGCGAGCGGGCAAGGGCGCGGCCGGTGGGAATATCGAATTCCCAGCCATGCCACGGGCAGGTAAGGATTTCGCCATCGCGCGCCCAGACATGTTTCCAGCCCGTCTCGGCGTTGCAGGCCATCGTGCCATTCACCGTCCCTTCGCAGAGCGGGCCGAACGAGTGCGGGCAGACATTCGGCAGTGCATAGAACGCACCATTGACATTGAAGACGCCGATCTCGATGCTGCGAATTTTCACCACTCGATGCGTGTTCTCCGGAAACTCCGCCACCGGCCCAATGATATGGGAAGCCACGACGACCTACCCCCTAACCCCCTCCCTAAAAGGAGGGGGAACTGGGCGTATTGCATACGCCCCGCGCGACGCGATTCCGCTCCCCTTCCTTTTAGGGAAGGGGCTGGGGGTTAGGCTATCTTCCCTGCCGGGACGGGGATCTTGCTGAACAATTCCAGCGCATTCTCGCCCATAATCTTGCGCTTCATCTCCAGCGGCATCGGCAGGTTCATGATGGATTTCGGGTGGTCGAAGTCGTGATGCGGCCAATCGGAGGCGTAGAGTGTGCGATTCTCGCCGTCGTACATGCGGATGATGTCCACGAGGTGCCGCGGGTCGTCCGGCTCCTCAAGCGGCTGCGTGGCGAACCACATCCGCTCCTTCATGTACTCGCTTGGCCGTTTCTCCAGGAAAGGTACCATCCGGCGATATTCTTCATGGTAGCGATCCATCCGCCACATGAAGTACGGCACCCACGCGACGCCCGCCTCCGTGAAGGCGACCTTCAACTTCGGGTAACGCGCCATCACGCCGGTATGCATCAGGCTGACGAGATTACTCATCATCGCGAACGAGTGTGAGAGCACCTGCCGGGCGAAGTGATTCTCGAACTGATCCAGCTCGCACGGGAAGGCCGGGGAAATAACCGTCACGCTGTGCAGCATGACCGGCAAATTTGCCGCCTCCGCCGCCGCCATGATCGGCTCGTACTTCCGATGACCCCACAAGGGATTGACGCCCGCCGTCGGCAGGTAAACGGCGACGACCCGCTCTTCCTTCGCGTACCGCTCGATCTCCCGCGCGGAGTCCTCCGGGTTCTGCGGGCAGGCGAGGAGCGCGCCGTATAACCCCGGCTCCCGTGTCAGCCATTCCGCCATCAGCCAGCGGTTGTAGGCGTGCGAGAGGGCGGTCGCGTACTCGATGTTCGGGATCGGCGCGAACAAGAGCAGGTTATCCGGGAAGAGGACGCCGACATCAATCGAGAGCGCCGAGAGGGATGCACGCATTTCCGCCGCCGTGCGGACGGAGCGGGCGGCATGCCCGCCGGGGATCGGCGGGTCGAGTTTGAAGGAGGGGGAGAAGCCGGGGATGTCGAGGTAGCGTTGCGGCGTCTGATCGAGCGCTTCGAGCGACTTGCGCCACGGCATGTCGCAGTACGGCGCAAGCCCGCCCGGCGTGTCACTCACATGGACATCGGCGTCCACGATCAGCATATCCTTGACTTTCAACCGTTCGGGAAGTGTCACCGCCATACGTCGCTCCGCTCCTTCAGCAATGAGTGATGAGCAATGAGCAATGAGGGGTTGATCCGCCCTCATTGCTCGTTGCTCGTTACTCGCTACTTCATGACTGTTTCAGGCCGAATTGCTCGTAGATCTTGCGCATCTGGTCGTCTGCGGCCTTGACGGCGTCCGCGACTTTTTGGCCCTTCTGGATGATGGCGGCCATCATGTCTTCGAGCACCTTGTTAGCGAATATGCCATCCACACCCGGCGTGACCGGGCCGGGGTAATACTGCTGGTTGTAGCCGGATGGGTCACGCACCTGCCCTTCGAGTTGGGCATAGTTTGGGTCGCTCTTCCAGTAGTCGTTCTTCCACTGCGACTCGTACGCGGGCAGGATCAGGCCGCCTGCCTGCTTCGCGAGCGCGAACCACTGCTCAGGTTGCATCATGTACTTGGCGGTCTCCATCGCGAGGTCCGCGTTCTTTGCGCCCTTGGGGATATAGAAATAGCCCAATTGTCCGCCACGGAGCGCGACCTTCACCCCAGGCCCCTTCGGTCGCTGGAGGACAAAGGTTTTGTCAAAGACGGGGTTCTTGTCATCCTTTGACTTCGCGTAGAGCGTAAAGGCGTTGGCGGTCATGCCAATCGTGCCGTTCAGCCACGCCATATTGTTGCCGGAGCCGTCCCACGATTCGAACCCGGTCGGGAGCATGCTCTTGTACTTCGAGTTCGTGTAGATGTCCGCCAGGAAGGTTACTCCGGCAATCGTCTCCGGCGAATTGAAGACGACTTTCGTGCCGGTCTTGTCCTGGATCGCGCCGCCATAGGAATTGACGACATGACTGATCAACTGCGGGCCGTCTCCAACCGCGTACGGTGAGAAGCCCCAGCCAAACTGGTTCTTGCTGGGATCGGAGATCGCGAGCGCAGCGTCGCGGCATTTCTCGTAGGTATCGAGCGACGCGGGATCAATCCCCTTCGCCGCGCACCAATCCTTGCGAACGAACCAGGCATCCGAACTGGTGAAGAACGGGATCGCCCAGAACTTGCCATCCTTCGCCAGACCGGGAGCGACGATCGGCATCAATGTACCGTAGGCATCCGTCAACTGCTTCGTAAGGTCGGTTACGTCGGTCAGCAAGCCAAGGGTAATCAGTTGCTGCGGGCTGACCTGGATATCGTCCGCGAAGTCGAATGGACTGCCGTTCTGGACACCCGCTTGCACTTTTTGCACATTCGGGCCATTATCCGGGCTTGCGACCGACAGATCAACACTCGCGCCGACGGATTTCGCGTAATCCTTAATATTGTTGCCGATACCATCCTGCACGGCCTTGTAATACTGGACCTTCTGGAAGTAACCGAGTGTCTTGCCCTTGAAGGCATCCACGCCCGTCTTTGGCTTCAGCGTGCCCGTGCCGGTGGAGGCGACGGCGGAACTGCTCGCGGTTGTGGTGCCCGCGATGGCGGACCCTCCGGCGATCGTGCTCGTCGTCGCGGCGGGGGCCGTTGTGGCGGAGACCGCGCTCCCGGCGGGCTTCGTTGCCGCTGCTGCCGCACTCGTGGCCGGCGCCGTCGTCGCACCGCCCGCTGCTGTCGTCGGGGCAACGCCCGTCGGTAGCGCGGGTTTCGGCGTGTCGGTCGCCTTACTGCCACCGCAGGCCGCGAGCAATGCCGCCGCCGCGCTCGCGGCCGTCCCCGCAAGAATCGTCCGCCGTGAAACCGTCGTACGCATGGATCGTTCCTTCTTCCTTGTCGCATTCATCGCGACTATCGCCTCATCGCGCATGGATGAGACCATCGTTCGTTTGTGCCACGCACCGAATACTTCTCGCAAACAGCATGATAATGTGCGCGGCGCATCGCCGCAAGGTCGTTCGTATCGCGAAAACTACTCAGGCACAGTGCGAGCGTCGTGTATCAAGGCGGCGTCGCCGTCAATCGCGGTGCCGGTGTCACGAAGTACGCGCGCACTGCTCCTTCCTGCTTCGGGTCCACGACCACCGTCGCGACATCGCCAGGGCAGAGTTCCGTATCGCCGCGCGGCACAATCGTCAGCCCATCCCGTTGCAGCGAGACGACGAGCACGCCGCGCGGCAGGTGCGCGGTCGCGAGTGTCTGCCCCGCGATGCGCGCTCCCTCGGTTACCGTAATCTGGAGGAGCGCCGTGCCCGCCGCCAGTGCATCCAACCGCCGCACGCCGCTCGTCAGCGCGTCGCGGTACGCGGTGGTGATGTTCGAGGCTGTCACCACGCCGAGCACACGATGTTCGGCGTCCACCACCGGCATCCACGGGACGTGCGTCGTCGCCAGGTCCTCCAGCGCATCGTCTAGCCCTTCTGTCGCGAGGACCGTCACCGGATCGGCGGTCATGGCGGATGAGACGAGGGTGGTTGCCCGTTC
Organism: Thermomicrobiales bacterium; assembly: GCA_050999735.1. Taxonomy (GTDB): domain Bacteria; phylum Chloroflexota; class Chloroflexia; order Thermomicrobiales; family JALYUS01; genus JALYUS01. Next base: position 4,670 of record JBPCPB010000149.1, read on the forward strand.
CTCAGCGGGGACATTGACGACATCCGCGTGCGTCATCACCCCCGCCAGCACGCCATTCGCGCCGATGACCGGCGTGCCACGCAACCCGTCGCGCGTCAGCGCGCGCTCGGCTTGCGCGACCGTTGCGTCCGGCGTCAGTGCCAGCGGCCGCCGCGTCATCGCATCCCCAACGCGCAGCGATGAGAGCAGCGGGAAGGAGTAACGGTAGCGATGCGCGGGCGAATCCGCGCGGGAGGGCAGTTGGCTCGTGTAGATCGTCGCGTCACCGACGATCAGGTAGGAGAGGCCGACGGCGACCATCGCGGGCGCGAGGAGCGAGAGATTGCCGGTCATCTCCGCGACCATCAGCATCACCGCGAGAGGGGCATGGGCAATGCCGCCAAAGAGCGCCATCATCGCGACGATCACGAAGGGCGCGGGCGTCGCCGGGAGGCCCGGCAGATGACCCGCCGCCAGCCGCCAGAAGGCCGCGCCGACCATTCCGCCGATCACCATACCGGGGCCGAAGATACCGCCCGAACCGCCCGAACCGATACTGAGCGACGTAAAGAGAATCTTGGCGAATGGCAGAATGAGGATGATCCAGAGTGGCAGTGTATAAATGTCCCGGCTCATGCTCACCTGCACCCAGCCGTAGCCGGTGTGCAGCGCCTCCGGGACGATCATGCCAAGCACGCCGACCGCAAGGCCGCCGATGCCGGGCTTCACCCAGTCGGGCAGGGCGAGACGGTGAAAGCCGTGCCGGGTGCTGTGGAAGGCGCGGGCGTAGAGCAGGCCAATTAGCCCGCAACAGATACCGAGCGCCGCGTAGTAGAGGAGTTGAATCGGGTGATTGAAAACGAAACCGGTCTGGTTGCCGAAGACGGGCACAAAGCCATAGAACGCGCCGAAGATGCTGTAGCCGGTGATCGAGGCGATCAGCGAGGGAATCAGCGCCTCGATCTCCAGATCGTGCAAATAGAGGATCTCCGCCGCCATCACCGCGCCACCGAGCGGCGCGCGGAAGATCGCGCCGATGCCCGCCCCCATGCCCGTTGCCACCGCGATGCGCCGGTCCCGCGTTTCGAGATGCATCCAGGTGGCGAGCAAGGAGCCGAACCCAGCGGAGATCTGCGCCGCCGGGCCTTCGCGGCCACCGCTGCCGCCCGAACCGATCGTGATGGCGGAAGCGATCAGTTTGATCGGAGGAATCCGGGCGCGCACCTGCCCGCCTTTGTGGTGGAAGGAGTCAATCGCGGCGTCGGTGCCGTGCCCCTCCGCCTCCGGCGCAAATTTGAAGACGAGCAGATTGCCAATGAGCGCGCCGAGCGTCGTGACGACGGGAATCAGCCAGCGATGCCGGATCGCCTGCACCACCGTCGTTCCCTCACCGGCCGGCTTCGGCGGATAATAGCCCGCGATGCCGCCGATCAGCAGTCTCGTCGCCCATTCCAGCGCAGTATAAAAGAGCACCGCGCCGAGACCGGCGACCACGCCGATGGCGAGACCGAGCACGACCCATTTCCGCAGCGCCCGCGTACTTTCCAGTCCCCGCCCGAGCGACCCGCCATGCATGATCCTGCCGGCTGTCGCGCGGATCATCATTCCGCCTCTCCCGCATGCGGTACATCGCCGGGATGCTCGCCCGTTGCCGCCGGTTCAGTCTCGCCGTCGAGAAACCGGCGGAGCGCCTGATCGGTAATGCGCCACTCGAACCGGCCGGGCAACGTCGCGTGCGGGCCGAGTTTGATCCCCTTCAGCCGCCCGGAACGCAGCAGGATACGAACGGTCTCTTCATGCATCTGCAAAATCCTGGCGACTTCATGGACGGTATAGAGACGCGGCATATCGCTCATCGGTCATCCCTCGCGACAACATCACCCCGAGGCCACGACATGGAAGCGCCACCATATTCGTGCCTTTATGAGTATATCACTGTATTTCGCCGTGTTGCACGGCACATCAGATCAAGCAAATCCGCGTTATGGTTAATGCGTCGGCGCGGCGGATGGCATGTGGAAGGCTTCGACCGTGGCGCGATATGCGGCGACCTGCCGGGCACGTTCCGCGTCATCCCAGCCGAGTGCGTCACCGAGGATTGCCGCCACGTCCGGCGCGGCGGCGAAGCCGTGCGCGCGATCAATGAGTGAGAGGCGGGTGCGGCGGGCGAGCACATCATCAACGGTCATCGCCATCTCGTAGCGCGCGGCAAAGAGCGCTTCCGCGAAGAGCACCGGCAGATCGGGCACCATCCGGGTAGCGAGGAGCGCGTCGTTATCAATCATCGCCAAAATGAGCGGCGCGTCCGAGCCGTACGACTGGAGGAGGTGCGCCGCGACATCGGCATCCAGCCCGCGCCTGGCTGCCTCCGCCGGGAAGGCCCGCTTCCAGTGGCCGTAGCCGTCCGCCCCGGCGAGCGGCAGGTGATCGGTGACGGAGGCGCGGATGTTGAGGCCGTGGAGTTCCAGCGTATTGAGGGTATCTTGCGCCATGCGGCGATAGGTCGTCAGTTTGCCGCCGACGATCGTGACGAGGCCGTTCGGAGAGGAAATCACGGCGTGCGTGCGGGCGAGCGCGGCGGATTTCGCGCCGTCCCGCGCCCGGACGAGCGGGCGATACCCCGCGTAGGTGCTGATGATGTCTGCCTCCGTTAATTGCGACCGGATCGAGCCGTTCGTCGTGCGGAGGACGTAGGCAATCTCGTCCGCGTCGGCGCGGGGACGTTCGATGTCGCCGCCGGGCGTGTCCGTCGTGCCGATCACGGCGCGCCCCTGCCACGGCACGATGAAAATCAGCCGCCCGTCCTCCGTCTCCGGCAACACGACGGCGTCGTTCGTCACACCGACCTTCGCGGCGTCCACGACGAGGTGAATCCCCTTCGCGGGGAGCACCTGCACCAGCGGGTCGCGCGTGCTGAGCGATTCGACGCGCTCCGCCCAGACCCCCGTTGCGTTGACGACATGTCGTGCGGCGATGGTGAACATTTCGCCTGTGATCGTCTCCCGCGCTTCGACACCGACGATCCGGCCCTGTTCCTGCACGAATCCGGTCGCCTCGGTGTAGTTCGCGACGAGCGCACCCTGCTCGACCGCAGTGCGAATGATCGTCGCGACCAGTTTCGTGTCGTTCGTGCCCGCGTCGCTGTAGACGAAGGCGCTCTTCAGGCCATCGGTCCTCAGGCCGGGCACATCCCAGACCGCCTCGTCCGCCGGGATATGACGGTGGCGGGCGATATTCTGTTTGCCCGCCAGCACGTCGTAGGCGGTCAGGCCGATCTCCATCGCCAGCCCGACACCGATGCCGCGTGGCAGCGACACCGGCACGCCAATCGGGCGGCGCGTCGTCTCGTAGATCGGCAGCACAAAGGCGAGCGGCCAGACGAGATGCGGCGCGATCTTCAGCAGCGTCGCGCGCTCGTGCAACGCCTCCCGGACGAGCGCGACTTGCCCCTGCGGCAGGTAGCGGATGCCACCGTGCACAAGTTTCGTGGACCACCCGCTCGTGCCGCTCGCGAAATCCCGCCGCTCGATCAGCGCGACGGACGCCCCGCGCGAGGCCGCCTCCAGCGCGACGCCCGCGCCCGTGATGCCGCCACCGATCACGCAGACATCTACCTGCTCCGCTGCCATCCGCCGCAGGTGCTCCGCCCGTGTCTCCGCTGAAAGATCGCGCATGATCGTTCCTTCGCTCGTCCGATCAATCCATGCCTGTTGCGCGCATGATACCAAGCGCGACGCGAAATGCCATGCATGCGGGCCAGGCTTACTGACGCGGGACGAGGCGCAGACTGATACTGAGCCAGCCGACAGTGCCGTCCGGCTTGCGCACGAAGAAGACCGGGACGCTCGCATCGGGGGTATCGCCCGCCAGTGCGACATCCGCCGCGATGAAGTGGAGCTGGCCTGCCTTCGGGGTCATGTCCGGCGTAATGGCGGGGACGATCTCGTCGGGCAACGGGGTTGCCATGACCCGGAACATGAGTGCGCCATTCTCCATGGCAAGCGTGAACGCGCCATTGGGTTCGGCGTACCGACCCGCATATTGCGCCAATTGCTCCGGTGGCAGCGCGGTCGGCGTGGGCGCGACCGTCGGCGTGACGGCTACTGCGGTCGGTTGCGCCACCGCGCTGCCGCCGAAGCCGAGATAGCGGATCAATGCTTCATTCAGCGCGAGCGAGGAGAGCAGCGCGCCACCCGGTTCCGCGTTCGCCAGCATCACGAAGGCGAAGCCGCGATCCGGCACCGCCACGAACTCCGAATGCTCCCCGAAGGTATCGCCGGGGTGCGCGATCAGATGCAGGCTACCGAACTGCTGCATCAGCCAGGGCAGGCCAATATCCCCGTTTCTCAGGCCAATCGGCTTCGGCCCTTGCGGGGATTGCATCAATTTCAGCGTCTCCGCCTTGAGCACGCGCGTACCGCCGACGGTGCCGTCACCCATATGAAAACGGGCATACTTGATGAGATCGCGCGGGTTCGAGAAGATGCCGCCCGCAGGTTCGGCGTTGCGCGGGACCAGGAACGGGTGCTGCACCTGCACGCCCTGCGCGCCTTTGGCGTGTCCAACCGCGTAGGGGCGCTGCATTGCTTCTTCCGGCACGAGGAAGGATTCTGTGAGGCCGAGCGGCGCGAGCACGAGATCCGCCATCGCCGCGCGATACGGTTTGCCCAACACGACCTCGATGATGCGGCCCGCAGTAATGAAGCCGGTGTTGTTGTAACTGAAATACTGCCCCAATGGCGCGAGTTGCGGAAAGGTGGGCATCTTCATTGTCATGAAGGTGGCGATGGCGTCATCGCCGGAGCCGGTATCGGCGAACAAATCGCCCCACCAATCGCCGCTATGCGTGAGCAGGTTCTTCACCGTCACCCGCGACGACACATCGGCATCGGCGACCTTGAAATCGGGCAGGTACGTACGGACCGGGGCGTTCAGGTCCACCTTCCCCTGCTCGATCAGACGCATGATCGCAGTACCCGTGAAGGTTTTCGTCGTTGAACCGATCTGGAAGAGCGTATCGGCGGTCACGGGCTGCTTCGTCTCGATGGAGGCGACGCCGAAACTCGCGTATTCCTCTCTGCCATCCGCAAGGATGCCGAGCGATACCCCCGGCACGCCTGCCTTCGCCATCCCCGCCATCACCTTTTCGGCCACCGCACGGAACTGTGGCGACGCATCCGGCGAGATCGTGTTCGCGACAGCAGGCGCGGCGGCGCTCGCAGCGGCGGCTGGCGTCCCGGTGATCGCGGAGGCTGCTGCCGATGGAGGAACCGACACGGTCGCCGGCACGGAGACCGAGGGAATCCCGGCGCGCGTCGCTGCTGGCCCTGCAGACGCGGCGGACGGCGGTGGTGTCGCGCTAGGGGCTGCCGTCGGCGTACTCGTGCTCCTACTGCACGCCGCGAGCGCCGCCGATGCGAGTGCGGTCGCTGAGAGCGCGAGGAATTTTCGTCGTGAGAGCGATACATTTCCGTGTGTCATCGTGTCCCTCCTTACCATCTCTGTACCATCTCGCATCATCTGTACCATCCCACGATCGCGTTCCCATGGATTCTTTGTGACCGAAATGTGTCATAGCAAACGAGGCATCTATCGGTCGCGCCAACGATGGAGGGCATATGTATTCCCTCTCATCACACCCTAAAATCGCCCGATACCCCGGGAGAAAATGGTATACTCGTATCGCGCGAGGAAACGCGTGGATTGCTACCGATGTGGGGAAAACCGTTGTCCGATTCCATCCTGCTCAACCTGCCGACCGCCAGCCTCGACCTCCTGCGGGGAGATCGCCGCACGCGCCTCATTACCTGGCTTGACCGCTGGAATCATCACGCCGAGCTGTTGGGATATATAGATCGGTGGCTCGATGAGCAACCGGAAAGCGTGACGTTGCGCGAGATGCGGGCGCGGACACTCGTCGCGCTTGGGCGCGCGGACGAGGCGCTGATTATGCTTGATGCGCTGGACGCAGAGCGGCCCCGGACGCAGACGCGCTGGCTGATTCGCCTGCACGCGCTGAAGAGCGCGGGCGATCATGCCGCGCTCCTCGCGCTCGCCCCCGAACCGGACGAAGAGACGGAAACGGCATTGGACGTTTCCGCATGGCTCCGCTACGGCGATGTCTGCCGCGCCGTCGGGAAATCGGACGAGGCGGCGGACGCCTACGGACGCGTCGCCGAACTCGCGCCCGATAGCACCGCTCCGCTCCGGCGGCTGGCCGAACTGGCGCTCGAAAGCGGCGATGCGTCCGCCGCGCGCGGGCAGATTGAGACGCTGCTCGTCCGCAATGCCGAACGCCGCCCGACCGTCGAGGAACTGCGCCTCCTGCGCGACGCCTGCCGCGCGCTGGACGACAGCGCCGCCGTCCGCTCCCTTGACGATCAGATCGCCCGCCGCGCAACCGAGGAGCGCACCACCCTCGAAGCCGAATTCGGCCACACAGCAGACGAACCCGAAGAATCTCCGGTCCCCCCTCTCTCATTGCTTGCGATGGAGAGAGGGCTGGGGGGTGAGGTTTCCCTCCCGTCCGAAGCCTACACGCTCCTCAATCAGGAGTTCGGCCTGCGCGATTTCCGCCCCAATCAGGTGCAGGTGATCGGCAATGTCCTCGCCGGGCAAAGCACGCTGGCGATCATGCCGACGGGCGCGGGCAAATCGCTCACCTACCAACTGCCCGCGATGCTCCTGCCGCAGGCCACGCTCGTCGTCAGCCCGCTGATCGCGCTGATGAAGGATCAGATTGACGGCCTGCCGGACGCCTTGCGTAGCCATGCGACGGCGATCAACAGCAGCATGACGATGACCGAGGTGCGCGAGCGGATGCGCGGCATCGCGGCGGGCGACTACAAACTCGTCTACATCGCCCCCGAACGGCTGCGGCAGCGCCCCTTTCTCCACGCCCTGAAGCGCGCCGGGGTCTCGCTCTTCGTCGTGGACGAGGCGCACTGCGTCAGCATGTGGGGCCTCAGTTTCCGGCCCGATTACCTCTTCATTCGCGCCGCGCTGGATGAGATTGGCGATGTCCCTGTCCTCGCCCTCACCGCGACCGCCTCGGCGGAGACGCAGACCGAGATTCAGGAACGGCTCGGCCCGATGGCGCAGGTGACAGCCTCCGTCTTCCGCCCGAACCTCCATTTCTCAGTCCATCGCGCCGGCAACCGTGAAGAGAAACTGGCGGCGGTCGTCGCCCTCTGCCGGGAGATCGCCGGGCCGATCATCGTCTACGCCCGCGCCCGCGACGCCTGCGAGGAACTGGCCGGGCGGCTCCGGCGCGGCGGCGTGCGGGCGGAGCATTACCACGCGCAGGTGCCGGATCGTGCCGGGGTACAGGAGCGGTTCATGCGCGGCGAGACGCGCGTCCTCGTCGCCACCGTCGCCTTCGGTATGGGCATAGACAAGGCGGACGTGCGCGCGATCATCCACGACAACCTTCCGCAGAGCGTCGAGGCGCATTACCAGGATGCGGGGCGCGCCGGGCGGGACGGCCAGCCCGCGCGCTGCATTCTTCTCTACGCCGCCGCCGACAAGGCGCAACTGAGCACCTGGCTGAAGCAGGAAGCGATCGGCAAGGATGACCTGCGGCAACTCTACCGCACGCTGCGGACGATGGTCTCCGGGCGGTACGGGATCGTCTCGCTCGAAACGCTCCAGCGCATGGTCAACCGCGCCGACGAGACGTTCGTGCGCGTCGGCGTCAGCATGCTCGAACGGGTCGGGCTGATCCGCCGCCACTTCGACCTGCCGCGCGGCGCGACCGTCACCCTGCGGAGCGACGATCCAGAGGTTAGCCGGTTCGCGCAGGCGAGCGACCTCCAACCCGGACAGACTGCCGATCTCAATCTGATTGATCTCGCGGGCGCGCTCGGCACCGAGCCGTCGGCGCTCGAAGCGTCGCTGCTCGCCTGGGCGGACGCCGATTTCGTCCGCTACAGCGGCACGGGGCGCGATCCGCTGATCGAATTCCTCCCCGCCCCGCCCAATGTCGGCGAGCGGATAGATACGCTGCTTGCGGATTATCAGTTGCGGCAGGATCAGCGCATCGAGGCGATGGCCGCCTACGCGAAGGGGGCGATCTGCCGCCACCGCGCCCTCGCCGCCCACTTCGGCCAGCGGATGGCCCGCTGCGGCACCGCCTGCGACATCTGCGTGCCGGAGGAACGACAGCGCGCGGGCGCACCGACTCGCGCGCGGCGCACCGTCCCCGTCCGCACCGACGACGACCGCCCGGACACGCTGCGTATCCTGATGGGCCTCGCCGCGCTCCCCTTCCCGCTCGGGCGGCGCAAGGTGGCGCGCGTGCTGACCGGCGCGACGAGCAGCCCGCTCGGGCCGGAGCGCTGCGCGGAATTCGGCGCGCTCCAGCAACTGACGATCCAAGATGTGGGAGAGGTGATCGAACGGTTGATCGCGGAGGGCGTGATCGGGCGGGA
>JBPCPB010000189.1:0-13977 GCA_050999735.1 Thermomicrobiales bacterium
GCCCGCCCCGGATCATCCGGGACTTCCCCGCAGCGCCCTGCCGCCACAAAAGGGCGATTCACGAATCGCCCCTACACAGGCATCACGCTATTGCTATCGCGAAAGAGTATCAGTCGTTAATGTTCATCAGCCTGCCAGCATCTGGCAGACTGATGCCTGCTCCACCAGGAAAATCTCGCCAATCGCGTACCTCCTGGAGAGCAATGAGCAATGCGGGAATGCCGCGCTCTTTCCCGCCGTTGTGACCAATACGCGGATGTGACGTGTTGTTGCGTTTGTTACGCAACTTCCGCGACAATGTACGCTGCGGATGCGTGGAGGACGATCATTGATGGCGCAGATAACGGCACAGGGCACGACGACCGTGCTCGATCTGATTGGCAATACGCCCTTAATCCGTTTGACGCACGTCACGGCGCATCTGCCGGAGACCGTCATTGTTGCGGCGAAGGCGGAGATGCAGAATCCCGGCGGCAGCGTCAAGGACCGTCCGGCTCTGGCGATGATCCGGGACGGCATCGCGCGCGGCCTGCTGACGCCGGAGAAGACAATTCTCGATGCAACGAGCGGCAACACCGGCATCGCCTACGCGATGATCGCCGCCACGCTCGGCTACCACGTCGAACTCTGCATGCCCGCGAACGCGAGTGAGGAACGCAAGCGTATCCTCGCGGCGTATGGCGCAACGCTCGTCGAAACCGATCCGGCGGAAGGGTTCGATGGCGCGATTCACGAGGTGCAGCGCCGCCACACCGCCGACCCGGAGCGCTATTTCTACCCTGACCAGTTCAATAACGACGCCAACTGGCGCGCCCATTACGACACGACCGGCCCGGAAATCTGGGAGCAGACGGGTGGCGCGGTGACGCACTTCGTGGCGATCATGGGCACGAGCGGCACCTTCACCGGCACCGGCCGCCGCCTGCGCGACTACAATGCCCACGTCCGCCTCATCGCGGTGCAGCCGGACAGCCCGGTACATGGCATCGAGGGCACGAAGCAGTACGCCTCCGCCATCGTCCCCGGCATCTACGACCCGTCACTCGCGGACGCCATCGCCGAAGTGAGCACCGAGGACGCCTACGCGATGGTCAAACGGCTGGCGCGCGAGGAAGGGCTGCTCGTCGGCGTCTCCGCCGCCGCGAACACCGTCGCCGCCCTCCGCGTCGCGGCAACGCTGGATGCGGGTACAGTCGTCACCGTCTTCTGCGACGGCGCGGCCAAGTACCTCTCACTCCCCTTCTGGGACGAAGATGCGGGAAGGGAATGAGCACAGAGACCGCAGAGGACACAGAGGACACAGAGGACACAGAGAAGGACAAATAAGGGAGACTTTTAATCGTATTTCTTCTCTGTGCTCTCTGTGTCCTCTGCGGTCTCTGTGCTGAATCGTTGTCAGGAGAGAGTATGACCCTGGTGTGGACGAATGCGCTGCGGGCGATGGTTTGTCGGCAGAGTGAGAATGGCTACCCGGACGAAGTGTGCGGGCTGCTGATCGGCGTGACGGAGAGTGATACGAAGATTGTGCGCGAGACGGTGCCGGTCGAGAATGCCTGGGAGCAGGTGGACGAGCGGCGGCGGCGTTTCCAGATCGGGCCGGAGGTGATCGCGCGCGAGGAGCGTCGGGCGCGGGAGGCGGGTATGGAACTGCTTGGCTTCTATCATTCGCACCCGGATAGCGAGCCGCGTCCCTCCGAGACGGATCGCGATTTCGCCTGGCCGACCTATTCCTATATCATCCAGGGCGTCTACAAAGGCATCGCCCTCGATCTCAAATCCTGGGTGCTCAAAGCCGACCGCTCCGGCTACAATGAAGAACACATCATCGAGCGTGGCTGAGGGAAGAGATTAGCACAGAGAACGCAGAGGACACAGAGGACACGGAGAAAGAAAAAGAAAATTGCATTTCCCGCTCTGTGTTCTCTGTGTTCTCTGTGCCCTCTGTGCTATATATTCTGGATTCGATTATGAGGAGGTAGTGAATGGCAGAGAATGTGACGATTCTGATCCCGACGGCGCTCCGGCAGTTCGCCGGGGGTAAAGAGCAGGTGCGACTGATGGGCGTCACGGTCGGTGACGTGCTCGGGCAACTGACTGGGGAGTACGCGGAACTGAAGAAGCACCTCTACAATGACAGCGGCCAACTGCGCTCGTTCGTCAATGTTTACCTGAACGACGAGGATATTCGCTATCTCCAGAAGGACGCGACGCCCGTTGCGTCCGGCGATACGGTGACGATTGTGCCCTCAATCGCCGGAGGTGCGGCGACCATGGAAGACGTCGAACTCTCGGCGGACGAGATTGGGCGCTATAGCCGCCACCTCATCATGCCGGAGGTGACGCTGGCGGGGCAGAAGAAACTGAAGCAGGCGCGCGTTCTGCTCGTCGGCGCGGGTGGCCTCGGCGCGCCGCTCGGCTTGTATCTGACGGCGGCGGGCGTCGGCCACATCGGCATCGTGGACGCCGATATCGTGGATTCCTCGAACCTCCAGCGGCAAGTGACCTACACGACCGAAGACATCGGCGTGCCGAAACTGGAAGCGACGAAGCGGCGGCTGACCGCCCTCAACCCGTATACCGAGATTACGACCTTCGAGACGCGTCTGTCCAGCGAGAACGCGCTCGACATTTTCAAGGACTACGACATCATCGTGGACGGGACGGACAACTTCCCGACGCGCTACCTCGTCAATGATGCCTGCGTGCTGCTCGGCAAGCCGAATGTCTATGGTTCGATTTTCCGCTTCGAGGGGCAGGCCTCGATCTTCTACGCGCAGGAAGGGCCGTGCTATCGCTGCCTCTATCCAGAACCGCCACCGCCCGGCCTCGTCCCCTCCTGCGCGGAGGGCGGCGTGCTCGGCGTGCTGCCTGGCATCGTCGGGGCCTTGCAGGCGGCGGAGACGCTGAAGTTAATTCTCGGCATCGGCGACCCGCTGATCGGGCGGCTTTTGCGCTTCGACGCGCTGAAGATGCAGTTCCGCGAGTACAAACTGCGCAAGGACCCCAATTGCCCGATTTGCGGCGAGCACGCGACGATTCACCATCTGATTGACTACGACGAGTTCTGCGGCATCACGCCGGGACCGGAAGTCAATCTGGAGGCGCAGTGGGAGATCACCCCGCGCGAGTTGAAGACCCGACTGGACGCGGGCGAGCATCTCGTCATCGTGGACGTGCGCGAGCCACATGAGTGGGCGCTCGGCACGATCAAGGAACCGGATGTCCGCTTCATCCCGCTCGGTGATGTGCCCGCACGGATGCACGAACTCGATTCGGCGGATGAGATCGTTTTGCAGTGCCGCTCCGGTGTCCGCTCCGCGAAGGCGCTCGGCATTCTCAAGGACGCAGGCTTCCGCAAACTGAAGAACCTCACCGGCGGCATCCTCGCCTGGTCGGACGACGTGGATCCCTCCTTGCCGAAGTACTAGCGGGCAGTAGACAGTAGACAGCGGGAACCGGGCAGGCATTGTATCTGCCCGGTTTCTCGTTAAACATCGCGACTTCTATCAATAAAATTCACTATGATATTGACAAAATCAATGTCACGCACTATGCTCTTCGTCAGACAGCACGATGAAGGAGTAGCGCGGAATGGTTATTGCACACGCAGCGACGACGAAACGGACCCCGATTGCGTCCTTGACTATTGCGGGAATTGTCTCGCTCACCGGCAGCATGCTGACCAGTGTGGCGATCCCGTGGTTTGTCCTGCAAACGACGAACAGCGCGACGAAGACGGGATTGACGGGGGTTTTCGCGACGCTTCCGTACATCATCGGCGGCATCTTCGGCGGCACGCTCGTGGACCGGCTCGGCTTCAAGCGGATGAGCATCCTGGCGGACCTGACGAGCGGCGCGACCATCGCGCTTATTCCGCTTCTCTATCACACCGTCGGCCTCGCCTTCTGGCAACTGCTCGCGCTTACCTTTCTCGCCAACCTCTTCAATACGCCGGGGAGCACCGCGCGTGCGAGCCTCGTCCCCGATCTCGCCGCGCTCGCCGGGATGCGGCTGGAGCGGGCGAACGCGCTGGTGGAGTCCATTCCGCGTTTTGCCATCCTTTTTGGGCCACCGCTCGCGGGCATCCTGATCGCGCTGTTCGGTGCGAGCAATGTGCTCTGGCTCGATGCCGCGTCGTTCGCGTTCTCCGCTTTGGTGATTGGCGGCTTCATCCCCCATCGCACACCCGCAACTCCGCATGGCGACGAACCGCGCCGGTACTTCGCCGATCTTGCCGCGGGGTGGCGATTCCTCGGCGGCCACCGGCTGCTGCGCGCGCTCACCTGGCTCTTCCTCTTCACGAATCTCATCGAAGCGCCGTGGTCGCTGCTGCTCGCCGTCTACTCGAAGCGCGCCTTCGGAACGGCGGTCAGTTTCGGGACCGTCCTTGCAGCGCTCGGCGCGGGCGCGATCGTCAGTTCGTTCCTGTTCGCGGCGGTCGGGCATCGCCTGCCCCGGTTGGGTGTTCTCGCCCTCTATCCGGTCGGTGCGGCCATCTCCTTCAGCGCGCTCGCCCTCGGCCTGCCGTTCGTCGCGCTCGTCGCCGTGACGTTTATCTACGGGCTTGCCGTCGGCATGGTCAACCCGCTGACCACGACGATCCGCCAGGAGCAGGTGCCAGCCGCGCTGCTCGGTCGGGTGCAAGGAATCAACACGGCGATGTCGTTCGCCCTCATCCCGCTTGGGCGGGGCATCGGGGCGGTCCTCGTTGATCCGCTCGGCCTGCCGACGCTCTTTCTCAGTATCGGCGTGCTTTTTGCCCTCGTCACCGTTGTGATGCTCGCGCTGCCGGTCTTCCGCAATCTCAAGGCGCCGGATGCGCGGATGGAGCAACGATGAACAGCACACAGACGATGACGAGGATACACCGACCCATTCTTGGCCTGCTGACGGCGAATACGATCTCGCAGGTCGGCAGCATGCTGACACTGATCGCGCTGCCGTGGTTCGTCTTGCAAACGACGGGGAGCGCGGCAAAGACGGGGCTGACGGGCGTTTTCGAGGCGCTCCCCTTCATTATCGCGGGTCTCTTCGGCGGCGCGCTCGTGGACCGGCTCGGCTTCAAACGCGCCAGCATTCTTGCGGACATCACGAGCGGCGCGACGATCGCGCTCGTGCCGCTCCTCTACCACACCGTCGGGCTGGCGTTCTGGCAACTACTCGCGCTCGCCTTCCTCGCCAATCTCTTTGACACGCCGGGGAACACCGCACGGCAGAGCCTCGTGCCGGAGCTTGCGGCATTGGCGGCGATGCCCCTTGAGCGAGCCAACGGCTTCATGCAATCCGTGCCGCGCTTCGCCACACTGTTTGGGCCACCGCTCGCGGGCGTCCTGATCGCCGTGACCGGCACGAGCAACGTCCTTTGGCTCGACGCGGCGACTTTCGCCGTCTCCACCGCACTGATCGGCGCGCTCGTTCCCGCAGTTGCGACCATGAACACGGACGAAAAGAGACCGAGGCGTTACGTCGCCGATCTGATGGAGGGGCTACGATATATCTGGGGCGACCGGCTCATCCGCGCGATGTCGCTCACTTCCGCCATCAGCAATTGCATTGATGCCCCGCTGACGCTCCTCATTTCCGTCTACGCAATCCGCCATTACGGCAGTGCGGTCCCGGTCGGCCTGATCTTTGCGGCACTTGGCGCGGGGGCGCTGATCGGCTCGCTCTGGTATGGAGCGGTCGGGCACCGTTTGCCGCGTCGGGGAATTTACGTGCTCTTTCGTATTCCGATGGCAACCATGTATGCCGCATTTGCGTTCATGCCGCCGCTCCCAATACTGCTGGCAGCCGTCTTTTTTGATGGCTTGGGCGTCGGCCCGGCCAATCCGCTCGCCTCAACGATCATGCAGGAGCGCGTACCCGTGGCGTTGCGGGGGCGGGTACAGGGAATGCGCACCGCGGTGGCCTTCCTGGCAATCCCGCTCGGGCGTGGCCTCGCGGGGCTGCTCGTCGGCCCAATCGGGCTACGGACAATCTTTCTCGGTATCGCGGGTGGGCTTCTGCTGATCAGTGCGGGGGTCGCGCTCGCCCCAATCTTCCACGATATGCGCGCGCCGGACGACGCAGCGGGACTGGCACGTTCCCATCCGGTAGCCTGCATCACTCCGTAATACTGAGGAGAGCATTGGTCCGTTTTTATATGCGGGCGCGACCACCGGGAAAGCGGAGATTGAAGTGACCTGCCGCGATCCCGTTCAGCATGCCGCCGACACCGCGCTGGAGGTATTCGACGAATGCGTCGTCCGCAGCGGGGGCGGGGGCGGCATCCAGCCACCATTGGGTGCCGCGCTCGACGATGGCGAGGGCGAGTTCGGCGATCAGGGGCGACCAGAAGGGATCGGGGGTGACGCCCTCCTTGGCGGCCTGGGCGAGCGCCTGCCGCGCGATCTCGTCGCGCACCTGGCGGCGCGCGTCGTCAATCTCGCTGCCACGCGGGCTATCTGCCGCGCCGGTGAAGAGGAGCAGAAACGCCGCCGGGTTCCGGCGGGCTGTGGCGAAATAGGCGCGCAGGGCCGCGCCACTCGGCGCGGCGGGGAGAGCAACCGCCTCGGTCATCGCGGCGGTTAACCGCGCGGCGGTATCGGTGAGGATGGCGCGATAGAGGTCTTCCTTGGAAGCGAAGGCGCGATAAAGGATGAGGCGCGTGACGCCGACCCGGCCGGCGATCTCCTCCATCGTCACGCCGCCGAAGCCACGCTCCGCGAACGCCGCCGCTGCAATCGTCAATATCTGCCGCCGCCGCTCAGCGCGAGGCAACCGGATCGTCTTTTGCGCCATTGCACGCCCCCGGCAACGAACGATACATCGTGGATACACAGAATGCGTACTATCAGAGTGAGTATAGCAGCAGGGGGGGGGCGGGGGTGAGGCAAGATCAGATCGCCGCGTCGGTGGCCTTGATGCCGCCGGCGTCGGTCACTTGCCAGCCGCCCATCGCGCCGACATAGGTGTAATCGGCGTACCCGTCGGTGCTGGCAATGCTGGCAACCGCGAACTTCGTACCCGGCACGCGCGCGCGTACCCAGGCAGTGAAATCGCGGATCGTCTCGCGCGCGTGGTCGAACGCGCCCGGCCCGTTGTCGTGAAGGGCGAGGGAGCGACCGGCGCGGTTGATAATAATGAGGAAGCCATGGCTGTCGAGCGTGCCGCCGCTCTGATCCACGATGAATTGATGCTCCGGCGTGCCTCGGAAGCGGTCGTTGTGGAGCGCGAAATCGCTCGGCGCGAAGGTCAGCGTCTCGCCATCGCCGAAGAAATCCACGCGTGGCGCGATGTCCACGATGCGCCGCACAACGTCGTCATCGTAGTGAAGATTGACGTACACATCATAGGACATCGCGCGCCACTCCTCCGCTATCCGCCGCCCTTCGTTCGTCGTATGGTAAACGGTGCGGGGAAGGGCGGCAAACCTCGCCCCCCAGCCCCCTCTCCTTTGCTTGGCAGCAAAGGAGAGGGGGAGCAACGCAAGAGAAATCCTGACGGCAGTCGCGTATTTCTTCCCCTCCCCATCGCCGGACGGAACTTCAACATGCCACACTCCTGTGAGCGATGGAGAGAGGGCCGGGGGTGAGGTTGACCGAGCACGCGTATGCGCTGTAGCCGCGAAGAGCACCTTCTCGCGCGCCCCCCAAGGGATGCTACAATGTCCCTGAGGGGCGCACGTACACGGAGGGGGCAGGACGCACGCATGCAGCATCGCCGCGCGGTTTCGCTTGCCGGATCGTGGCGCTTCCGGACCGATCCGGACCGCCTGGGTGATCTTGCGCCTGCGGACCTCGTGGCGTCGGCGAACGACGAGTGCGCGTTCCATCTGCCCACCTACGACGACAGCGACTGGCAAACGATCCCCGTTCCCGGCAACTGGCAGCAGTTCGGCCACGCGGAGTACAACGGCGTCGCGTGGTATCGCACCCACTTTGCCCGGCCCGATTGCCCTGGCGACGGCGTGGCGCGCCTCCGGTTCGCGGGCGTGGATTATTACGCCGATGTCTGGCTGAATGGCTTCTACCTCGGCTCCCACGAGGGATACTTCGCCCCTTTCACCTTCGACTGCACCCGCTGGCTCCAGGACGACAATCTCCTCGTCGTGCGCGTGGACAGCCCGAACGATGTCCGCGTCAAACACGCGCGCGAGCACGAGGAAAAAACGCTCATCAAGGGCGCATTGCAGGATTGGGACGCCAATAATCTCAATGTGAATCCCGGCGGCATCTGGAGCGACGTGACGCTGCTCCTCTCCGGGCCGCAGTCCATCATGGATGTCCGCGCTGATGCCGACCTCGCCGCCCATGCCACGACAGGCCGCGCCGCACTCGCTCTGCGCGTCACGCTCGTCAACGCGCTGCCTGACGCGGTGGATGCCCGCGTCCGCCTGACGCTCGCGCCTGCCACGTTCACCGGCGCGGCGATCGAGGAGGAGGGGCGCATTCGTCTCCTGCCCGGCCCGAATATCCACACGCTCTGGCTGGACATCCCCGGTGCCCGCCTCTGGTGGACATGGGATCAGGGGCGGCCCGATTTGTATGAACTGACCGTTGCAGTCGGCACGGGCGAGACGCCAAGCGACAGCGTAACCGAGCGGATCGGGCTGCGCATCGTCGAGCGGCGGGGGGAGGGGTGGGCGACCTATCTCAATGGCCGCCGCCTCTTCTGGCGGGGCGCCAATTATCTCTCCGATCAACTACTCGGCACGATGACGCCCGAACGATACACGCGGGATGTTCGCCTGCTCAGAGAGGCGAACATGAATATGGTG
The DNA here is from genome assembly GCA_050999735.1 of Thermomicrobiales bacterium. Classification (GTDB taxonomy): domain Bacteria; phylum Chloroflexota; class Chloroflexia; order Thermomicrobiales; family JALYUS01; genus JALYUS01. Next base: position 8,759 of record JBPCPB010000189.1, read on the forward strand.
CGTCCCTTCTGCGTCGTCGAGCATCCCGCCTTTTATGCGGCGTGCGACGCGGCGGGCCTGCTCATTTACCAGGATTTCCCGATGCAGTGGCGGATGTCGAACGACTCCGACCTCGTGCGGCGCGCGACCCGGCAGGCGGATGAGATGATCGCGCTCTTGGCAAACCATCCGTCCGTCTTCTGCTACTGCTACGGCTCGGAGCCGGGCGAGGCGAACTTCACAAAACTCGGCATGGCGCTCGCCGCCACCTCGCGTGCGGCGGACCCGACGCGCATCGTCCAGCAGGCGAACGAGTACCCCGGCCACTGGGAGATCATGGCGGCGCGGGAGCAGTACGGCTGGCCGGTGGATATGCATCTCTACAGCGGCTGGTACACCGATGCCTTCGGGGAACTCTTCGATCTCATCCACTACACGCCGGAGCATTTCGAGGTGGTTACGGAGTACGGCGCGCAGGCGCTCCCCGCGCAAGAGATGCTGCACGCGATCCTGCCGCCGGAGCAGCGGGCGTGGCCACCGACGCCGCGCGCTCTCCGCCTCCTCAAACACCACTGCATGCAGCCGGACCCGCTCTTCCGCGCCGTGCCGGACGCGACGAGTTGGCAGGACTTGATCGCCAAAAGCCAGGCGTACCAGGCGCTCGTCCTCAAATTTCACACCGAGCACTACCGGCGGCTGAAGTACGCGCCCTGCAACGGCGCCCTGATGTTCACCTTCAACGATTGCTGGCCCGCCGTGACGTGGTCCGTTCTCGATTACGCGCGCCGTCCGAAGCAGGGGTATTACGCCTTGCAGCAAGCCTTTGCGCCCCTCCACATCATGCTGAACTGGACCGCGCCGCTCGCCGCGACGCTCGGCGCGCCGTGGCAGGCGGAGGTGATCGTTGTCAATGACCTGCCGGAATCGTTCGCTGGCCTGATCGCCGGGTGGCTCGTCCGGCACGACGCGACGGGCGTAACCATCGCCGAAGGGTCACTCGCCTGCGACGTGGCGGCAGATTGCCCGGCAACGCCGATCGGCGCGCTCACCCTGCGCCCGCCAGCGGAATCCCCGCCCGGCCCCTGCACGATCGCCCTCCGCCTCACCGATCCCACGGGTGAGATCCGCGCCACCAACGCCTACACCCTCACCCTCCGCGCCCCGTGGCAAACCACCACATCGTCGCTCCGAACGGAAAACTGAGCACAGAGGTCACAGAGGAAGAAAGGGGGAGAAGATACTCTGGAAACGACATTCTTTTTATTCTTCCTCTCTGTGCCCTCTGTGTTCTCTGCGTCCTCTGTGCTATCGTTTCCCCTGTTTGCCGACCGGAGGTAAGAAATGCGGACGGTGCGGTTGGCGCTGGTGGGGTTCGGGAATGTCGGGCAGGCGCTGGCGGATGTGCTCGAACAGCGGGCGGATCTGCTCTATCGCCACTATCATCTCGATATCAGCGTGACGGGGATCGCCACCGCGCGGCACGGCACGATCATCGCGCCCGACGGGGTGGACCTGGCGCGGACGGTCGCGGCGATCGAAGATAATCCGGCAGCAATGTTGCCGGACGCGCTGGTGGGGGAGATCGCCATGCCCGCCTTTATCGCCACCGTGCCCGCCGACATCATCGTCGAACTCAGCCCGCTCGCGCCGGAGAGCGGCCAGCCGGCGATCCGCCACTGCGAGACGGCGCTGCGCAATGGCAAACACGTCGTGACGGCGAACAAAGGGCCCGTCGCCTACGGCTACCGCCGCCTGCGTGATCTCGCCGCCAGCCAGCATCGCCAGTTCCGCTTCGAATCGGCGGTGATGGACGGCGCGCCGATCTTCGCGCTCGTCGAGAAGGCGCTGCCCGCGACGAACGTGCGCGGCTTCCGGGGCGTCATCAACAGCACCACGAACCTCGTTCTGACGATGATGGCGGCGGGGCAGACGCTGGCGGAGGCCGTCGCGGAGGCGCAACGGCGGGGCGTCGCAGAGGCCGATCCGTCCTACGACCTCGACGGCTGGGACGCGGCGGTGAAAGTCTGCGCGCTGATGAACGCCTTGATGGACGCCGATGTGCGCCCCGCCGACATCGCGCGCACCGGCATCGGCGGCATCACGCTGGACGACCTCAACGCGGCGGCGAAGGCGGGCATGGCGATCAAACTGGTCGCGGAGGCGTGGGAAGCGCGGGACGGCACGCCGCATGGCCGCGTCGCGCCGCGGACCCTGCCACTCGCCGATCCCCTCGCTACGCTGGCGGGAACTTCCAACATGCTCATCCTCCGCACCGACATGATGGGCGACCTCGCGATCGGCGAGTACGATGGCGGCACGGCACAGACCGCCTACGGCGTCCTCGCCGACATCCTCCACATCACACGAGCGATGAGCAATGAGCAATGAGAAGATTTCGGTCCCCACTCATTGCTCATTGCTCGTTGCTCGTTGCTTACATTGTTAGGCGGGCGTAGCGGCTGCGGTAGACGAGGAGCGGTTCGCCCTCATTTTCGCCACAGGCGACGACTTCGCCGACGAAAATCTGATGGTCCCCGCCCGGCCAGGTGGCGTGGAGGCGGCAATCGAACCACGCAACGGCATCCCGTATGAGCGGCGCACCCGTGATCGCGGTCCGGTGCGGCAGGCCGCTGAAGGCTGCGTTGACGAGCGGCGCGCGGTTGGCGAAGCGGTCGGCGAGGAATTCGTCATCCTCCGGCAGCACATTAACCGCGAATGCCCTACTCTCCGCAATCGTTGGCACGAATGACGAGGTAGCGACGATACAAACGAGGACGAGCGGTGGCGCGAGCGAGACAAAGGAGAAACTACTCGCCGTGATCCCTCGCAAGCCGAGCGCGCTCCGCGTTGTGATGACCGTCACGCCCGCCGCGAACCGCCCAACCGCCCGACCGAACGCCTCCGCATCGAATTCCGCCGTTCCCGTGGCATCCATCGCGCCTTCCCCTCCGTCATCGGTGCTGCGGCACATCGCATCACCACTGTACGAGATCGCGCGCGATTTGTCCGTATACCACAATGCAACGGGCCGGAAGAGTGTCTCTCCCGGCCCGTTCCGTCTCCATGTGATGTGTCCCTAGCGTGTGCCGCGCCGCTCCCGCCGCATTTCCGGCAGTGCGTCCGTGCGGATGAGCTGCTGCTGCCAATGCGCCGCAAACTCCACTGTCCGCTCGACATCACCGAGCGGCGAGAGGAGCGCCCGCCCGAACGTGCGGATACCCGCCCGTACCTTCTGTGTATCCATCATCAATGTGTCCCTTTCCCTGCATTGCTACCGTCATATCGAGAGAGAACAACGCCGCTATTGGCGGCGCGATTCCATCCATAGACGACGGTACCATGCATGCGACGATTGTGCAACTGTTCCCAATGTTAGGAAACGATGTGCCAATTTGTGCGTACGTTCGCAGTACGCGAGGATCGTTGTTCCTGTGAACAAACCGACAATCGTCACTCTGTACAATTGTGGTAGCGTAGGCTTCAGCCTGCGGTCTCTCCATCAAAGGCTTCCACCAATAGGAGGATCGCAGGCTGAAGCCTACGCTACCATTCGGGGTGAGCGAGGGAATGTATGCTCTCTTCTTCATTCCCTCATTGCGGTTCTTCCCGATTCGATCAGTCTCCCGCCCGGTGGAAGCCGACGCCTTCGATCTGGGCGGCGTACCGTTCGGCATCGTCCTCCGGCTCGTAGCCGAGTTGCTCCTGCGTCGGGCCGATGTCCCAGTAGCGGCGGGTGTTGCCGGAGATGGCGTAGAAGATGCCCCACGTCAGCGGTGTCTCGATAGCACGCCACGCTAGTTGCGCCATATCGCGCGGGGAGAGCCAGGTGCTGAGGTTACGCACATTCTCCGGCTCCGGCAGCCACGAGCCGATGCGCAGGCAGATCACCGACAAGCCATGCTCATCCACGTAGAAGCGGGCCAGCGCCTCGCCGAACGCCTTGGACGCGCCATAATAGCCGTCGGGGCGAACGGGCATGTCCGGGTAGCAGGGGCGGCCCTTCAGTTCGTAGTAGCCTGTGACGTGATTCGTCGTCGCGAAGACCATGCGCGGCACGCCTTCCTGCCGCATCGCTTCCAGCACGGTGTACTGGCCGACGATATTGTTGTTGAGGGCGTCTTCCCACGGCGTCTGCACGGCGGACGAGGCCGCGAGGTGAATCACCGCATCGCAGCCGCGCACGGCGGCGCGCATCCCCGCCAGATCGGTGAGGTCCGTCCGCACGATCTCCTCACCCTCCCGCGCCGGGCCGACCGCCTTTCCGCCCGGTCGCTCCTGCAACCGAAGCGCGTATCGACCCTTCAGCAGTTCCCTGAGCGACTGACCGATCTTCCCACTCGCGCCGGTCATCAATACCTTTTTCATTGCTCCCCTCCCCATCATCAAGACGACGAACTGAGGACTGAGTATAGCGCATCAGAAGCCAGCAACTTCGTAATCCTTTTGCTTCGCGTCCCGACCAATCTTCGCGTCAAGTGCGATGAGATGATCGTTCGGCAGGATTACAGCGCGAAGAAATTTCAATCCTCACCCGGCCTTGCGACCGGGTGCGACGTCGTGTTTCGTCCTCAGTCGTCATCGTGCCCTCCGTTTCAATCCTCACCCGGCCTTGCGACCGGGTGCGACATGGCGTTTCGAGGTTCTCCATCACACGGTTGCAGTTTCAATCCTCACCCGGCCTTGCGACCGGGTGCGACGTGCCGTGCGATAATTCCGGGTTAGCATGGTCGGTCGTTTCAATCCTCACCCGGCCTTGCGACCGGGTGCGACGCGCCGTCCACGACGTTGGAGGTCGCGAAGGCGGCATGGTCGGTCGTTTCAATCCTCACCCGGCCTTGCGGCCGGGTGCGACGATTCCAGAAGGGATGTTCGTTTGCCATCATTGCGATAGTTTCAATCCTCACGCGGCCTTGCGACCGGGTGCGACCGTCCTACCGTATCCGGCGTGGATCGCGGGTCGGTTCTGGTTTCAATCCTCACCCGGCCTTGCGACCGGGTGCGACTCGGCACGACCAGTTTCCCCGCCGCGCTTGACGACGCGTTTCAATCCTCACCCGGCCTTGCGACCGGGTGCGACTCGTTGAAGTCTATCCGCTGACCGGGCCGCCCTTCAACCGTTTCAATCCTCACCCGGCCTTGCGACCGGGTGCGACCGGTGGCGAATTGCCCCGCGTGGCGGTCGAGACGAGTTTCAATCCTCACCCGGCCTTGCGACCGGGTGCGACTCAGCGACCCCATCC
>JBPCPB010000222.1:0-2892 GCA_050999735.1 Thermomicrobiales bacterium
TGTCAGCACAAGGGAAATCGCAAGCGGATACTTTTGCGTACAGTGAGTGCCTATTACCCTGGAGATTCGCTTACCTCGCCTAGGAAACTTCCCTCTCTTCGTTCACCGTCGTCGCGGAAGACCCGGTGCGGGACGATCTATAACATCAATCAAGTCAGTCTGCGGTAGGCAATCACGCCGGATCATCTGCTTGGGCGGATGAACGCGACGATGCGCTTCCTCACCTGGGGTACCCTCCCGGTTGGCGGCCTGATTGGTGGCCTGATCGGCAGCGCAATCGGTCTCCGCCCGACCCTGATCGTCGGCGGCGTCATCCAGAGCGGCGCCTTCCTCTGGGTCTTCTTCTCGCCCGTTCGCGCGCTCCGGGAGCAGCCGGGAGAAGTCCGCGCGTAACGCCCCACGTCCCTGCGCGGCTCTGATTACCACGCCTCCGCGATGCTCGCGGAGAGGGCGCGGGCGGCGTGGCTCAGGTATCCGGTGCGGCGGTGGATGCGCACAATCGGGATTGTGCTCGCCAGCGCGGGGACATCGAGGATGCGCAGGGTGCCCAATCGTAGTTCCTCCGCGATGCTGCTGATCGGCAGCGCACCGATGCCAAAGCCCGCCTCGATTAGTCGCTTCTGGGCGGTCAGGCTGTCAATGATGATCGTCTCCGCATCGTCCCGACCGGCGGCGTGCAAGTGGCGCGCGAAGAGCCGCGTGTACGGGTCCTCATCGCCCCTCTTGCTTCGCGGAAACGCGACCCACGGCAAACCGGCAAGCGTCTCCGGCGCAAAAGGCCCCGCTCCTTGTGGCCCGAGCCGTGGGGATGCCGCGATCACCATCCGCTCCTCATGCACCGGCACGCAGACGAGATCGGCATGGGCGTCCTCGCCGTAGCGCAACCCGAGATGCGCGTTGCCATGAAGAACCATCGCGCTCACCTCATGGCTGCGCCCCGTGGTGAGGAGAAGGCGGACGCGCGGGTGCGCGGCTCGGTAGCGTTCGAGGCGCGCCGTCAGCCGAGTATCCGCCAGTGTGCCGACGAGCGCGAGCGTCACGGCGCCAACATCCGCGTGTTCGAGCGCCGCCACGGCCTCTTTGCCGTCGCGGGCGGCGGCGAGCGCCTGGCGAGCATAGGGCAGAAACGTCGCCCCCGCATCCGTCAGTCGCGCCCCGCCGTGCGTGCGCTCGAAGAGGGGCGTTCCAAGTTCGCGCTCCAATAATTCGATCCGGCGGCTGATCGCCGGTTGCGAGAGGTGAATCGCCTCCGCCGCCCGCGTAAAACCCCGGTGTTCGACAATCGCGATGAATGCCTCGATCTCGATCATCTCCATTGCATCAGTTTAATGCATGGTATTCATCATTTCAATGCATTAGACAAATGTAATTATCTCCGCTACACTCCGTATATGGTGCAAGGATGCGGCATGGCACGACCGACAGGAGTGTAACGATGACCACAACGATTCACGAACAGCAGGCGCAATGCGCGCAGATCTACGATGCGTGGCACGAGCGGGCGAAGGCGGGCGATGTTGAGGGGCTGCTTGCGCTCTATGCCCCGAACGCGACCCTCGAAACGCCGCTCATCCCCGTCATCCTCGACGATATGGCGCGCGGTGTGCTGCATGGCCACGCGGAACTGCGCCGCTTCTTCGCGGAAGGGACGCGCCGCCGTCCGAACGATCTCGTCCGCTGGTATCGCACAGGCACTTGCCTCTGCGATGGCCGGACGCTCTTCTGGGAATACCCGCGCGCTATGCCGGACGGCGAGCAGGTGGATATCGCCGAGGTGATGGAAATTGCGGATGGGCTGATCGTTCATCATCGCATCTACTGGGGCTGGTTCGGCTTCGCCATGCTCCAACGCTCGCGCGATGCGAAACGAGGGGATGCGTAGGGTTCGCGGTGATCTGCGACAGGAGAAGAATTGATGACACATTCGCCAGTTCAGCAGCAGTGGTTGGCACAACTCGCCGCATCATTTGACCGCACGATTGCCTGTTTCCGTGCGGGGCGGGTGGATGCGGGGGCGCTCCGGAGCGTCGCGGACCTCGAAGCGTTCTTCGCGCTCAATCTCACCCCGATGCCTGCTGATCCCGTCGCGCACATTCAAGTTGGCTACGTAAAGACCCGCAAATATCTCGAACGACTACCCCAGCACGACCCGACGCACATCGTGCCGATCAGCGCGCGGGACGGCTACGTCTATCCAATGACGCCGCGCAAAGTGCTCCGGCGGGTACTCGATCATCTCCTCGATCATCTCAACCAGATTGACCAGTGGATTGCCTGGCAGGATCACGGCACCGTGCCGATACCGACTGATGGCTGGGCGCCCTCCGGGGTGACGCTCGACGACGATACGCTTCCGCTCACCGAGGCAGATTTATCCGCCTGGCTCTGGCGCATTGATCTCGTCGTCGGGTTGCTGACCATGCGCACGTCGCAACTCACTCCTGCTCAGTGGGACTGGCAGCCGCCAGACGGTGGCTGGACGCTCCGGCGCGTCATCCATCATGTGGCGCGGACCTATGGCTACGCGGCGTGGTTGGACGAGGCGCTCCCCGAGGAGGCGGAGGCCCGCTATCGCGAGGCGAATCGCCGCTTGCAGGCCAGTGTCGCACGGCTGCTCGCCGAACCGCCGCCATCTGATACGGCATTCTACATGGGTGAAGGGCGACAATTTACTCCTGCCGAAGCAGTGCATGAAATCCTCGAAGCGGAAGAGCAGGTGCAAACCGCCGGTGCTCTCGCCCCCGCAACGTCTGCCGGAGGGGTGTAAATACATAGGCGGTTCGATTTGGACGGTGGGCGCGGGCTTCAGCCTGCGCCAGGCTCGGCAGGCTGATGAACAGTAACGACTGAATCGGGTAATTGATCGGTGGTGGCAGGCTTCCAGCCTGCGTT
>JBPCPB010000308.1:0-5177 GCA_050999735.1 Thermomicrobiales bacterium
TGCCTCATGGCCGGAGCGGGGCATCAATGCCGCCGTGGAGGCCGCGCGGTTCGTCGCGCGGCTCGATGAGGTCCCGCTCGGTCAACATCCCCGGCTGATCGCCAGCCAATGCGTGCTCTCGCTTCAGAGCGGCAACGCGCAGTACGTCATCACCGTGCCGGAGCAGGCGCGCTTCACGATCAACCGACACACCATCCCCGGTGAGACGGACGAAAGCGTCCTCGCCGGGATGCGGGCGCTCGCGCAATCGCTCGATTCCCCCGCCACATTCCAGTTTTCCATTGACCCGCCGTACTACCCGCCGTGGGAGATGGCGCCGGATCACCCGTTTGTCCAGAATGTTCAACAGGCGTATGTGACAGAGACCGGCGACGCGCCGGTGACACGGTATAACCGTGGTCTCGCGGACGCCAACTACTTCGCCGCCGATCTCGGCATCCCGACCGTCATGTTCGGCGCGACCGGCGCGAACTATCACGAAGCCAATGAATGGGTAGACATTCGAAGCATCGGCATCTGCGCCCGTACCCTCATTCGTATCGCGTTGGGCGTGCTGCGGTAAGACCGATCAGGTTGGTGGCGCCGTGCTTCAGCGTGCAGCCATGGTACTTCCCTGGCTCAATGCGCCCCCTGTCAGCGAAAGGGCAGCACGCGGCGATGTTGAACCAGTTCACCGTACGGAGCGGCGGTTCCTGCCGGGAGTGTCGCCAGCCACACGACATCAACCGCCGCTTCGTCGGGACTTTGTGCCTCAGACAGATCGGCAAACCAGGGGCGTGAGGCGGCCGTATCCACTAACCCCGGACAGGCGGCATTGATCAGCAGATCGCGCGCTCGTGCGTCGTCGTGCAGCGTGCGTGCAAGGACCCGCATCGCGGCGACCTGCCCAATCTTGGACGGAATATTGATCCATTCCGGCCACCCCTCCTGCACCGCCGTTCCCATCTCCACCGCATGGACATACGCATCCATCACGGTCTCCATATCGTTCAGCGTCAGCGATGGATCATCAAATTGATCGCGCAACTGGACCGGGAGATAGTGCAGCGCTCCAAAGGAACTGGCAATGACCAGCAACCGTCCGCCATCGTTGAGCAACGGTGCGAAGGCACGGAGCATCCGGTGCGTGCCATGATTGTTTGTATTGATGAAGGCGGCGACTTGCTGTGCTGGCGGAATATCCGTGGCAATGCGCGCGGCGGCATTGGCAATCACCACGTCAATACCGCCGTGCTGCTCGCGGAGGGTCGTGGCGCAAGCAACGACACTGGCATCATCAGCCACATCCAGCAGCGCCAGCCGTGGCGACAATCCTTCGGCACGCAGCGCCTGGCATGCAGCCTCACCACGCTCGCGATCGCGTGCGGCCAGGTAGACGATACCCTGCTCTCCCCATTGGCGGCAGAGGCGGCGAACCAACGCGAGACCGAGTCCTTGATTTGCCCCCGTCACGAACGCAATCTTCGTCATATGATGCCCTCCTCCCGATGGCACAACGCGCTATACATCCGCGAGCACCGCCTCGGCATCCGCCTGCGTCATCGGGACGTTGTAGATCGGCGCCCCCGGTTCCTGTCGGCTGCTCTCGTGCAATGTGCCCGTCTCCACCGCCGCGAAGCCGACCCCTGTAATCAGTCCCGCCACCACCTCCTTCGCCGCCGCATCGTCACCTGCCAGAAAGAGCGCCAGCCGCTCCTGCACCGGCAGATCCAGCCGACCTGCGCTCGCCAGCGTCTCGTAATACATCGTGTTGAACGCTTTGACGATGCGCGCACCCGGCAGCGATTGCGCGAGGAATTCACTCGTCGCCCGACCGGCGAAGGCGATCTCACCATCCCGGTTCGGGTAGTAGTTCATCGCGTCAATGACGATCTTGCCTGCGAGGGTGTGCGTCGGCAGGGAATCGTACGCCTTGAAGGGGGCGGCGATGAGGACGACCGCCCCGAAGGAAGCCGCCTCCTCAATCGTCGCCGCATGTGCGTTGGGGCCGAGGTTGGCGACGAGGGGTGTGAGGGAGGCGGGGCCACGGGCGTTGCTGAGTGTGACGTGATGACCACCCTGTGTGAAGAGGCGGGCGGTTGTCGCGCCGATCATGCCCGCGCCGAGAATGCCGATGTTCATGCTGGTGCCCTTTCTTCGGTAGCGAGCCAGAGCGTGTGGGACGCTGCGGAGAGTATCGCCCTGTCGCGTCAAATTATCAAGTAGTTGTTTGACTGTGCATGTTTTTGACGAGCGACGCGGATGCGGGTACCATAGAAGCATGGAAGCGGATGACGCGGCGGCACCGATGCAGACGGAGCAGAAAGCGAAGATCTTCGCCGCGCTCGCCGACCCGACGCGGCTCCGGCTCGTCGAGTTGCTGATCGAATACGGCGAGTTGAGCGGGACGCAGATGGCGGAGAAGGCGGGGATCAGCCCGGCGCTGACGAGCCACCACTGGCGGATCCTCCACGAGGCAGGGCTGATCACGCGGCGGAAGGCGGGGCAGACGACCTACTGTTCACTGAATCGCGCGGCGCTCGCCACGACGTTCCATGCACTCCTGCAAGAGTGACCTCTCCCGCAACGCATCCGTTCAATCGCAAAACAGTGGCGCGCGAAACGCCGATGTGGCAGTGACCGCACGACCGCCACCACCACGCCAGTCCCGCCTCTCGCTATGGGACTTGCGTCGGGAAGGCGGTACATCAGAGATGTATCGAAAAGGATCGAACGGCATATGCACGTCACGATGGGGATCGTGATTGACCACCATGTGCTCGCCTGGATCAGTATCGCGGCGATCTTGCTCGATGTGCTCGGCGGCCTCTATCTGGCGTACGATCTGCTGGGCGGGGAGCATGGCCCCTTGCGCACACTGACCCGCGCGGTCACCTATGGCCTCTATTTCGGCCTCGCTAACGGGGTCTGCTTCGGGCCCGCCTACGGCCTCGCGGCGGGGGCGGGCCTCGGCTTCCTGCTCGGCTTGGAGTACGCCGGGATCGGCGGTAACGCCGCATCCGGCACACGCGGTCTGCCTCTGTCCGTCCTCCTCTTCGGCGTGCTACGCGGCGCGGTGCTTGGGGTCGCGGCGGGTTTCGGCTTCAATGCGCGCTTCGGCCTCGCGTTCGGCCCGCTCGCTGCCCTGGGCATCGTGGTCGCCTATCTCTTCCGGTTCTCCCCGGCGCACGATTACGCGACCCAGGCGCGCCCGCGTTTTCGCTGGCATGCTGTCCAGGCATCCACGGCGCGCGGCCTCGCGATCGGCACGGCGGCCGTCGTCGCGGGTGTGCTAACAGACGGGAGCCGGGGCGTGCTGCGCGGCGTGGCGATTGGAGTGGTGGTGACGGGCACCGGTGTCGTGCTCAGTACCGTCAGCCCTTTCGTCGAATGGTGGGCCGACCACCTGCCTCAGCGCCGCCTCGGGACGTTCGGGGCGGTGATGCTCCTGACCGGGCTGGCGCTCTCGTCACTGCAATACTGGGTCAGCGTCTTCGACGTGCCGGTGCGGTAGGATCGCCCGCGATGGTCAGGAAGATGGATGCCGCAGCGTGTCATGGAAGAAAGGCTGCCGGGAGCCGCGCGGGGAGTGTACGCTCGTCGCTTACGTGCGCCGACGCGCCGCCCGACGGCTGGCGAGCAGGGTGGCTGCTGCGCCACCGACGGCGAGACCGGCCGGGCGAACCCAGCGGCGCGGGCTGTGTGTCGCGAGATCGCGGAGCATGATCGTCGCGGTATTTTTGCCCGGCGCGCCGGAGACGCCGCCGCCGGGGTGCATGCTCGCGCCCGTGAGGTAGAGGCCACTAATCGGCGTGCGGTAGTTCGCCAGTTCCGGCAGCGGGCGGAACATGAATAACTGATCGAGCGCCATATCGAGGTGCATCAAGTGGCCGCGAATCAGGCCGTTTTCTTCCTGCAAATCCTGCGGCGATTTCAGATAGGTCTCGGTGACGGCGTCCGTAATGCCGGGCGCGTACGGCTCCAGCGTTGTGAGGAGTTTTCGCCCCTCGCGCTCGCGTATCTCCGCCCACGTCCCGGCGCCGGGCGCGAGGTCGAAGGGATGATACTGCGCCCAGATCACGGTGATGTGTTTGCCCGGTGGGGCAAGCGTGCGGTCCGTCGCGGTCGGCGTCATGACGACGAGCGCCGGGTCGGTCGGCGGCAGGCCGGATGCCGCCTCGTTACGGGCGCGGCGGAGATATTCCACCGATGGACAGATCAGTTGCATGCCGTTGTGGACATCGTCCGGCGCATTCAGATACTGCGGTAGTGTCTCGGTCGCACAGCGGATCGTCATGCCCATGCCATTGGCAATGCGGAGTGCGGCGACGCGGCGGCGCAGCGCGGACGGCAGATCGTCTGGCGCGATCAGGTCGAGCAGCGTCGTCTGGACATGCGCGCCGCTGACGACGATGGACGCATCCATCCGCTCGCCAGTCGCCAGTTCGACGCCGCGCACATATCCGTCCCGCACGAGGATACGGCGCACGGGTGCGTCCGTGACGATCTCGCCGCCATGATCGCGGACAGAGGCGGCAAGCGCCTCGCTGAGCATCCCGGAACCGCCGACCGGCCGCGTCAGACCGACCGTGTGATAGATCGTGTGCGCCGTCAGGAATGCGCCGCCGCCGATGTCGTCCGGGCCGGGGCCGGACTGTGCCGCCAGCCACGCCAGCGGCGCGCGGACATACGCGCTCTCGAACAGTTCATCGAGGAGCGCGCCGTATGGCTTGAGAACTGTTTGGAGCAGCGTATCCGAGTTACCGAGGCGGAGTTGCTTCGGCAGGTCACGCCCGATCCGTTTGAGGATCGCGGGGAACATAAATTGCGGCGCCGGTGGTGCGGTGAACGCGCCGAAGACCGCCTCGTTGAACTGGCTCCACAGCCCAACAAAGGCGCGGTACGTCTCCGCATCGCGCGGGCTGATGCGCGCGATCTCCGCGCAGGTGCGCTCCACATCCTTGTAGAAGCGGAGCATCGTGCCATCCGGGAAGGGCGCGAAGGCGAACGGATCGGCGTCCTGATAGCGGAGGCCGTAGCGGGCGAGGCCGAGTTCCTCGATGATGTTGGTCAGGTGGATGAGTACATGGAACGACGAACAGGTGTCCACCTGATAGCCCGGCCAGAGTTCCTGCGTGTGGACCGCGCCGCCCACCGTCGGGCGGCGTTCAAGGACGCGGACCGGGTAACCCGCGCGG
>JBPCPB010000383.1:0-9916 GCA_050999735.1 Thermomicrobiales bacterium
ATCCTGCGCCCCCGGCCCAGAGACCGCAGGCCGACCCCCACGCTACCACTGAGAAAAGCGTAGTATCATAGGTGAATCACTCGGAAGGGCGGCAATCGAGTCGCCCTTTCTCATGCCGTATTCTCCCCTTTCCTTTTAGGGAAGGGGGGCTGGGGGGTTAGGATAGTATGCGTGTCGGAGTGATCGGTGGTGGGATGCTCGGCATGGCGGCGGCGTTGCGACTGCGTCAGTCGGGGCATACGGTCGTGCTTTGGGAGCGGATGCAGGGCTTGGGCGGGCAAGCGGCGACCTTCCCCATCGCCGGGACGCGGCTGGAATACTTCTATCATCATCTTTTCCATTCCGACACGGCGATCACCGACTTGATGGCGGAACTCGGCGTTGGTGACACGCTCCAGTGGTTGCCGAGCACCGTCGGCATGTTCCACGACGGCACAATTTGGCCGCTCGATGGCGCGACGGACCTCCTGAAACTCGGCTATATCTCACCCATCGCGCGATTGCGCATCGGCGCGATGACGGCGTATCTTCAGTTCCAGAAGAAGTACGCGGGCTACGAGCGCATCACCGCCGCGAAATGGATCGAGCGGTTTTCGGGCAAGAACGGTTTTGACAACGTTTTCGGCGCGCAACTGCGGGCGAAGTTCGGCCCGTCGTGGGACAGGATTCCGATGGTCTGGTTCTGGAAAAAAGTGCAACTGCGCACAACGAACCGAAGCAACCCGCTCGCCAAGGAGACGCTCGGCTATCCGCGTGGCTCGTTTCAGGTCGTCATTGACGCGCTGGGCGCTGAACTGCGCCGCCTCGGTGTGGAAATCCATCTCGGTGTCAATGTCGAAGCCGTGCAACCCCGCGCGGATGGCGGCGTCGTGGTGCGGGTGGATGGGCAGGAAGAGGATTTCAATGCCGTGGTCGTTACGGCGCCATCGGCGGTCTTCAAGCGGCTCGTGCCGGAATTGCCCGCCGCGTATGTACAGAAACTTGATGCCGCCGGGTATCAAGCAGCATGCTGCATGCTGCTTGAACTGGACCGCAAACTGACCGACATCTACTGGCTGAATATCGCCGACGAGGCGGTGCCGTTCACGGGCGTGATCGAGCAGACGAATTTCGTCCCGCCGGAGCAGTACGGCGGCAGCCATCTCGTCTATCTTTCGCGGTATCTCGAAGTGACCGACCCCATCTGGACCATGGATCAGGATACGCTCTTCCAACACTATGTGCCCGCCTTGCGGCGGATCAATCCGGCGTTCGATCCGTCGTGGGTGCGGGAAATCCGCGTCTTCCGCGAGCGGGCCGCGCAACCGATTGTGCCGCTGCATTATTCCTCACTGATCCCGGAGATGCGCACGCCGCTACCGAATATCTACCTCGCGAACACGACGCAGATTTACCCGGAGGATCGCGGGACGAATTACTCGATCAAACTGGGCAGCGATGTCGCGGCCCTTATCAATGACGATATGCGAGCGGGCCGTATCACACCGGCGCGCTCCGTGCCAGCGGCTGCGGATTAGTCGAGGCGCGTTCGTTATCGTCTGGTGGGGCAGGCTTTCGCACGCCGGACCTTTGCAGGCTGAAGCCTGCTCCACCGACTCAGCATCTTGCTTCGCGCCGATAATTCGCCACCAAAAGGAACGAGTGGGAATAGCGATGCTGGCCGTTCGTTGCACGGTATATCCGGGTTGCGCGAGTTTCTTGATTTCGTGTATACTGAGAAGTGCTGGTTGCAGCGTCATCTGTCATGTGCAGGTCGTACATGATGCGGCTGCAATATGATTGTTTCGCATCGGGTCATGTGACCGGGTGAGGGTTGAAACAAACAGACAACCACGGGAAGGTATATGGAGCAAAATACGGCAGTGATTTCCGAGACCGGGATGGGCGAGGCGCCGATCGGCCGGAACCTGATGGAGCAATTGCTCGCGGAACCCGACACGGATGTGCGAACGCTCAAGTACGGCGACGTACTTGAGGGGATCGTCATGCAGCTCGACCGCGACGAAGTGCTCGTGGACATTGGGTCCAAGTCCGAGGGCATCATCCCGAACAAGGAACTTTCCAGTCTCGGTGACGCGGAGCGGAAGGCGCTGTCGTCCGGTGATACGGTCCTCGTGTTCGTCGTTCAACCGGAGAATGCGGACGGTCATGCCGTCCTCTCTATTGATCGCGCGCGGCAGGAAAAGTCGTGGCGCGTCCTGCAGCAGAAATATGAGGCCAGCGAGGTCATCGAGGCGATTGTCAAGAACTACAACAAAGGCGGTCTGCTCGTTGATCTGGATGGCGTGCGCGGCTTCGTGCCGGCCTCGCAGGTCACGGAAATTCGTGGCGGCGATGAGGCATCCAAGCAGGGAGACATGGCCCGCTTGATTGGCATGAGTATTCCGCTCAAGGTGATTGAGATCAACCGGCACCGCAATCGCCTGATTCTCTCCGAACGGCAGGCGATCCAGGAGCGGCGCGACGCGATGAAGGAGCGGCTGATCGGCACGCTCAAGGAGGGTGAAGTCCGTAAGGGGCGCGTCTCCAGCATCTGCGATTTCGGCGCCTTCGTGGACATCGGCGGCGCGGACGGGCTTGTTCATCTCTCCGAACTCTCGTGGAGCCGCGTGCGGCATCCGAGCGAAGTGTTGAAGGTCGGCGAAGAGGTCGAGGTCTACGTTCTCGGCATCAACGAGGACGAGCGAAAGATTGCGCTCTCGCTGAAGCGGACGCAGGCCGAACCGTGGACGCGCGTCGCCGCACAATACGAGGTCGGCCAACTGGTGAAGGGAACGATCACGCAACTCGCCAACTTCGGGGCGTTCGCGCGCATTCAGGATGGCATCGAGGGGCTGATCCACGTCTCTGAACTCTCCGATGACCGCGTTGCGCACCCGCGCAACGTCGTCAAGGAAGGCGATGAGATGACGCTGCGGATCATCCGGATTGACCCGCAGCGACGGCGGATGGGTCTCAGCTTGCGGCGCGCGCTCGAATTTACCGAGCAGGATGCGATTGATGGCTACGTGCAAGACAATATGGGCCACCCGGTGAAGCCGGAGGACCTCGACGCGCAGAACGAACGCAACCTTGAGATGCAGGCAGCGGAGGCGCAGGCCGCGCTGTATGACGATACGGAATCAGAGACGGAGGGTGCGGACGATACCCGTGGCGGCGATGCCGAGAGCCGGAATGACGACGGGCCATTGACCGCAACGATTGGCGAGCAGATGGAAGCGGCTGAAGAACCGACGACCTCGCCCGATCCGGACGCGGTCGCCGAGCAGGAAGCGCATGTCGAAGCGAAAGATGCGTCGGGCGACCTGACCGTTTCCGCGCACGGCATGGTGACGATGGACGCGGGCACCGACGTTGGTGCGGCGGTATCGAGCGCCGGCGCTGATGAGACACCGATCGAGCAGAGCGCCGAGCCGGTGCCGGAAACGGAGCAAAGCGCTGAGACGGGTTTGACAACGGAGCAGCGCGCCGACATCACGGCGGCGGAGCAGACCGCCGAGAACGAAACCGCGGCAGAGGAGCGCGTCAAGGCGTAAGCCTGGTGTGATGCATCCGTTATGGTATACTGTACGTAGTACTGAGTGAGAGGCGGTTCATACGCCGAATGCGGCAGGCGATTTGAGCAGTTTCGGATCTCCTCGTCTGACAGGACGACCGCTCCTTACTACTGGTTCCCGTCCCTGCCGGACGCGAGTGACTGACGACAATTCTCTGTGCAGCCCCCGCGAATCGCGGGGGCTGTGTGGTATCTTTATGGCAGTATTGGGGACCGACGCAGCGGCCTGCGAGGCCGTCGTTACCCGAACAAGGGAGTCGCCAGATGGCAGACAAGTTTGAGAAGTTCACTGAGCGCGCGCGCAAGGTGTTTTCACTGGCACAGGAAGAGGCGCAGCGGTTCAATCACAACTACATCGGCACCGAACACCTTCTGCTTGGTCTCGTCCGCGAGGGAGACGGCATCGCGGCGCGGGTGCTCGCCAATCTCGGCGTCCAGTTGCCCAAAGTCCGTTCCGCCGTCGAGTTCATCATCGGGCGCGGCGATGGGCTGGTTGTCGGCGATCCCGGCCTGACGCCGCGTGCCAAGAAAGTCATTGAACTGGCGATGGACGAAGCCCGCCGCCTGAACAATCACTACATCGGCACGGAACATCTGCTGCTGGGGCTGGTGCGTGAGGGCGAAGGGATCGCGGCAGGAGTACTGGAGTCACTGGGGGTGAGTCTCGAGAAAGTGCGCCAGCAGGTGATGCAGGTCGTCTCGCAGTCCTCCTCCTATCAGCAATCCAAGCAGCAGACGAAGACGCCGTACATGGACGCCCTCGGCTTTGATCTGACCGAGGCGGCGCGCTCCGGCAAGTTGGACCCGGTGATCGGCCGCGAGAGCGAAATCGAACGGGTAATGCAGATTCTCACGCGCCGCACGAAAAACAACCCCGCGTTGATCGGCGAGCCGGGCGTCGGCAAGACGGCCATCGTCGAGGGTCTCGCGCAGCGGATCGTTTCGGGCGATGTGCCGGAACCACTCCAGAACAAGCGGCTCATCTCGCTCGACATCGGCGCGCTCGTCGCGGGGACGAAGTATCGTGGCGAGTTCGAGGAGCGGCTGAAGAAGATCGTCGGCGAGGTGAAGGAGACATCGAGCATCCTCTTCATTGATGAGTTGCATACCCTCGTCGGCGCCGGTGCGGCGGAGGGCGCGGTGGATGCCGCGAATATCCTCAAACCCGCCCTCTCGCGCGGCGAATTGCAGACGATTGGCGCGACGACCCTTGACGAGTATCGCAAGTACATTGAGCGCGATGCCGCGCTCGAACGCCGCTTCCAGCCCGTGATGGTGGATGAACCGAGCGTTGAGGAGACGATTGAGATTCTCAAGGGCATTCGCAGCCGCTACGAAGATCATCACCAGTTGAAGATTTCCGATGAGGCGCTGAAGTCTGCTGCCGGTCTGGCCGCTCGCTATGTGCCGGATCGCTTCCTGCCGGACAAGGCAATTGACTTGATTGACGAGGCAGGCTCCCGCGTGCGAATGCACCGCTCCGTCGCGCCGCCGAACCTGAAGCAGGCGCAAAGCATGCTTACCTCGCTGCAGAACGAGAAGGAATCCGCCAAGAACGCGGATGATTTCGATGTCGCCAAGCAGCTGCAGGACCGCGAGGAACGCCTGCGCGACCGCATCCATGAGATGGAGCGCGAGTGGCAGGAAGAGAAGCAGACCGACGAGGCGTATGTCACGGAAGAGGACATCGCGCAGGTCGTCTCGATGTGGACGGGCATCCCGCTGATGCGCATCGCGGGGGAGGAGTCCGAGCGGCTCCTGCAGATGGAATCCGCACTGCACAACCGGATCATCGGCCAGCATGACGCAATCGAGGCGGTCTCGCGGGCCGTCCGCCGCGCGCGGGCCGGTTTGAAAGATCCGAAGCGGCCGATCGGCTCCTTCATCTTCCTCGGCCCGACCGGTATCGGCAAGACCGAGACGGCGAGGGCGCTCGCCGAGTTCATGTTCGGCAGCGAGGACTCGCTGATCAAGATTGATATGTCCGAGTTCATTGAGCGGCACGCCGTTTCCCGCCTCGTCGGCGCGCCTCCCGGCTACGTCGGCTACGAAGAGGGCGGCCAACTGACGGAAGCCGTGCGCCGCAAGGGATATTCGGTTGTCTTGCTGGACGAAATTGAGAAGGCGCACCCGGAAGCGTTCAATATCCTCCTCCAGATTCTCGAAGACGGCAACCTCGCGGATGCCAAGGGCCGCAAGGTGGATTTCCGCAACACGATCATCATCATGACCTCCAACGTTGGCTCGGAGCAGTTGAAGCGCGATAGCGGCCTCGGCTTCGCCATCACCGGCGATGAAGCGAAGCAGCAGGCGCGACAGTACGACGACATGCGCACAAAGGTGATGGACGAACTGAAGCGGACCTTCCGTCCGGAATTCATCAACCGGATTGATGCCATCGTCGTCTTCCACGCGCTCAACAACACGCACATCCGCCAGATTACTGATCTGCTCCTGAAGCGCATCCGCGTGCAACTGGCGGAGCAGGACATTGATCTCACCGTTACCGACGAGGCGATGGATTTGCTCGCCAAGCGCGGCTACGATCCGCAGTTCGGCGCGCGGCCGCTCCGCCGGATTATTACGAACCTGATCGAAGACCCGCTCGCTGAGGGGTTGCTCGATGCGCGATTCGTGCCCGGCAAGCGTATTCGCGTGGATGTGGAGGACGATCTCCTCCGCCTCAGCCAGGAAGAGCGCGACGTCGTCGAAGAGGGCGAACTTGCCACCGTAGGCGCGGAAACCTAAACAACATACGGATGGAATGAACGGTGCTGACGCTGGCGGTCGGCACCGTTTCTTTGTCGCAGCACGCGAACAAATGTGCGATACTGCGATCAGCGACAGCGCAATGCTGCCACAGCTGAGCGTACCGTTGCCTCGTAGGGGCGGTTCGCGAACCGCCCTGCCGCTGTATCGGGCTCTTGCGTGAACGACGGTAGCGACCCAGAGGGGGCGGTTCGAGCACCGCCCCTACGCGATAACGGCATATATGTGGGGCATAGATGGCGAAGAAGACAATAACCAAAAGCCGCGTCAAATACATCTGTAGCGCCTGCGGGTACGAGAGCCCGGCGTTTCTTGGCCGCTGCCCGGAGTGCGACGCATGGGGCACGCTCGTCGAGACGGTTGTGCTGCCGGAAGCGCCGACGAGCACTGCGACGCGCGGCGGATTTGCCGCACTTCCGGTGGGCATGCAACGGCCAGAACCGCTCGCGCGGATTTCCCGCGAGGGTTTCCAGCGCATCCCACTTGCCATCGGTGAGGTGAACCGCGTGCTCGGTGGCGGCCTCGTGCCGGGCTCGCTCGTCCTGGTCGGCGGTGATCCGGGGATCGGCAAGTCTACACTGCTCTTGCAGGTCGCGGCATTACTCGCTGTAGAGCATGGCCCGGTGCTCTATGTCTCAGCAGAGGAATCGCCGCAGCAGATCAAACTGCGCGCGGAACGGCTGAATGTCGCGCAGGACGAACTCTATGTCATTGCCGAAACGGACGTTGATACCATCCTCGCCCATGCCGCCGCCTTGCAGCCGAAACTGGTCGTCGTGGACTCGATTCAAACCGTGGCACTGGACAGTATCGCTTCCACGGCGGGCAGCGTGACGCAGGTGCGCGAATGCACCGCTGTCTTAATGCGCTGGGCGAAGACCAGCCAGATTCCTGTCCTGATCGTCGGCCATGTCACGAAGGAGGGCGCAATCGCCGGGCCGCGCGTCCTCGAACATATGGTGGACGTCGTACTGTATTTGGAGGGCGACCGCTTCGGGCAATATCGCGTACTGCGTGGCGTCAAGAACCGCTATGGCTCGACGGACGAGGTCGGCATTTTCGAGATGGCGGGCGCCGGTTTACTTGAAGTGACGAATCCCTCCGAAGCGTTCTTGCAGGAGCGCGTTACAAATGCCGCCGGTTCAACCGTTGCTGTCACGGTCGAGGGAACCCGGCCGATTCTCGTCGAGGTACAAGCGCTCACCAGCCCGACGCCATACGGGACGCCGCGCCGGACGGCAAATGGCGTGGATACGAATCGTCTGCTGCTCCTGACGGCCGTTTTGTCGCGCCGCGTCGGGCTGGCGCTCGGCGATCAGGACATCTTCGTCAATGTCGTTGGCGGGTTGAAGATCGCGGAACCGGCGGCGGACCTCGCGATCTGCACGGCGGTCGCATCGGCCTTCAAGAGCGCGCGCGTGGACCCGACGGCGGTCTGCATCGGTGAAGTCGGCCTGTCGGGCGAACTGCGCTCCGTCCGCGACCTCGATCGCCGCTTGCTGGAAGCGGCGTCGCTCGGTTTCAAGCGGGCGATTGTCCCGGCGGCGCTCCGGCGTGGTCGCGGCCGCCCACCCGATGGGTTGGAACTGACACGCGCCGTCACCGTCCGCGAAGCGATTGCCGCCGCGCTCGGAGAAGAAAATTAAGGATCGAAGAACGCGGTGAAGGCGCTCGAACGACACGCAATAAATGCATCCCGGATGGGATCGTCGTATCCGGGCGAAATTGGCAGTGCCGCGACCTCGTCTTCCGTGAAGAATCCCGCCGCGAGCGTTTCGTCCGACGGGCCGGGCGTGCCGCTCACCACGTCCGCGAGAAAGGCGATGTGCTGCCAACGGCGAGCCGTCTGAAAACCGTGCCGGTGCGTCTCATAAATACCGAGCATGGTATGGATACGTATCGTAACCCCTGATTCTTCCCATGCCTCGCGCCGCGCCGCCTCCGCAACCGCCTCGCCGTACTCGACGATGCCGCCAGGTAGCGCCCAGCACGCATTGTCACGGCGCTGGATGAGCAGCAGCCGTCTATCTACATCGAATGCCGCGACGGAAGCGCCAACCTTCGCGGTCAGCGTGCCCGGTTCGTCAGTGTACCAGCGCGCCACGTCCGCCGGATCGTGACGCAGCGTACTGCCAAGAATCTCCGTCGCGAGGGCAAGAATACGCTCGTAGCGTTCCACATCATAGCGGTCTTTCGACCAAAATGTGCCGTTCTTCGCATGCACGGCGATTTCGTCCGCGAGCGCGACCAGCCGCGCCGCTGAAAGATCAACCACGCGCTTTACCTCCCGAATAGCCTGCCAATTCGCGCAGCGCATCCGCGATCTTGTCCGCCGCGTTCGTCGGTGCGAGAGTTTGCGCGGCGTCGCCCATTCGCGCACGACGCGCACCGTCGTTGAGAAGGGCAATAATGTGGGAGGCGAGCAGTTCGGGCGTCGCCTCGGATTGGGGCAGCAGGAGGGCCGCGTTCACGTCAGCGAGAACGCGGGCGTTCCTGGTCGCTTCGTCGCCGCCGGTGCCGGGGAGGGGGATGAGGATGGACGGTTTGCCGAGCGCCGCCAACTCTGCGACCGTGCCCGCGCCCGAACGCCCGACGACGAGCGCGGCGAGGGCATAGACATCGCGCAGTTCATCATCGAGCGTTTCGACGACGACATAGCGGGGGCGCCACTCGTCCGGAAGGTTCTCGCGGACTGCCCGGAGGCGCGGGTAATCGCCGTTCGCGTCGGTTGGACCGGTCGCGTGGATGACCTGCATTGAGGGAAGCAGCAACGGTAACGCGCGTTCGATCCGCTCATTGATTGGCGATGAACCGCGCGCCCCACCCGTAACGTAGATCGTCCGCATCTCCGGCGCGAGACCGAAGTGCGCCGCCCCACGCGCGGCATCGCCACCGAACACCGAGGCGCGCACGGGATTGCCGGTGACGATCACACGCGGCTTGCCGTGATATTCCCTGGCCTCCGGCAACGGGAATGATACCGCGAGCACGTTGGCGGAGCGCGCGATGATCCGCGTCGCCAGGCCGAGTTGCGCGGTCTGCTCGTGCGTCAGAACCGGGATGCCGAGACGGGCGGCGGCGAGTGCAGTCGGTACAGCGACATAGCCGCCGGTGGAAAAGACGACCATTGGTTGGATGCGTCGCAGATGTCGGGATGCCTGCGCATATCCCAGCGGAATACGCACGGCATCTATTGGTGTCTGCCACGAGAGATAGCGCCGCAGTTTGCCGCTTTGAATGGCGACGAACGGCATCCCGGCACGCGCCGCCGCCTCGCGCTCGATGCCCCATGTGCCGCCAATCCACGTCGCATCCACCGCGCACCGTTCCCGCAGCGTGTTCAACACCGCGATCACGGGGCTGATATGCCCGCCCGTGCCGCCGGACGCGATCACAAGGTTCAGTGGATGCTCGGTCACAATGGTCGTACCTCCACGCAAAGTGTAGCAGAGTCGGTTTCTTCAGCCTGCCCCGCCACTACATGTACTGACATCCGGCATAACAGCGTTTTCCCGGTGGTGGGGGGGGGGGGGGGGGGGGGGTGCGGGTTGGGGGGGGAGGGGAGGGAAACCACCAACACCGCAGCATACG
>JBPCPB010000436.1:0-10898 GCA_050999735.1 Thermomicrobiales bacterium
GGGAGGGGGTGGGGCGGAGGGGGGGGGGGGCAGCGTATTTCTAACGAGGAGAAAGAAAGGAGAAGAGTAGGGGCGAACCCCCCCCGCTACCCTTCTATAATATTGGCGCATCTCCCGTGGTACGCTATTCTCCGCAGAGCGGAGCGGATGTGTCCGCCTCGTTGCGGTCGCAGTCTCCCGGTTCGGAGCGTCTCTATTGGTTCGTCGTTCGCCCAACCAGAAAGTCGTCGTCGCTGTCGTCTTTGTCTGCGGCATGCTGATGAGTTCGATTGACTCGACCGTCGTCAATGTCGCGCTCGCCACGCTCAGCCGCCAATTCAATGTGCGTCCTTCCGCGATTGATGCGGTGGTGGTGGGCTATCTCGTCAGTCTCGCGGTGGTCATCCCGGCGTCCGGGTGGTTGGGCGACCGCTTTGGTACGAAGCGCATCTATCTGCTCGCGCTGGCGCTCTTCACCGTCGCCTCAGCGATGTGTGGCCTCGCGGGGAACTTCGGCCAGTTGGTCATCTTCCGCGTGTTGCAGGGCGCGGGCGGCGGGATGCTCACCCCGGTGGGAACAGCGATGCTCTATCGCACTTTCCCACCCAACGAGCGGATACAAGTCTCACGGATCCTCATCTTCCCGCGCATCCTCGGCCCGGCGGGTGGGCCGGTGCTCGGCGGGCTGTTGGTCAGTCAATTGTCGTGGCGCTGGATCTTCTATGTCAATCTGCCCGTCGGGATCATCGCCTTTCTCTTCGGCCTCGTCTTCCTCCACGAGCACCGGGAGCCGACCGCCGGGGGGTTCGACCTACCCGGCTTCCTGCTGGCCGGGACGGGCTTCCCACTCGTCATGTACGCGCTCAGCGAGGGGCCGTCGCGTGGCTGGGCCTCGCCCGCGATCATCGCCGCAGCGCTTGGCGGATTTTTGCTCATCACCGCCTTCGTCGCCGTCGAATTGCGGATTCGCGAACCGCTGGTCCATCTCCGTCTGATGGGCGACCGGCTCTTCAATACGACGAACCTCGTGACGATGTTCTCCTCCGCCGGTTTCAGCGGCATTCTCTTTCTCGTCCCACTCTTTTTGCAGGAGGCGCGTGGCGCGTCGGCGCTTTCATCGGGGCTGACGACCTTTCCTGAGGCGCTCGGCGTGCTGGTTTCGAGCCAACTCGTGGCACGGCTCTACCCGACGGTCGGGCCGCGCCGCCTGATGGCCGCCGGACTGGTTGGCGTCGCGACCGCGATGGCGCTCCTCTGCCTCATCCGCCTCGACAGTAGCGCGTGGCTCGTGCGGCTCTTGATGTTCCTGATTGGCGTCGGTATGGCGTACGTCTTCATCCCCGCGCAGGCGGCGGGCTTCGCGACGATCTCGCGCGCCGCGACCGGGCAGGCGTCAACGCTCTCCAATGTTCAGCGTCAACTCGGAGCCGCGCTCGGTGTCGCGCTCCTGAGTAGCGTCCTCGCTGCCTTCGGGCCGATACGCCTCGGTGTGGGCGGTATCGTGCAGCCGCATGTGGCTGCCTACCGCGCGGGCTTCCTTGCCGCTGCCGCCCTCGCCGTCATCGCCGCCATGATTGCCCTGCGCGTACCGGATCGCGATGCCGCTGCCACGATGCGGCCCCCACCCATACGGGATGCGCGGACAGAGACGCCGCATGAGGCGCTGGTTGTGAAAGGCGATTGACACGGGACATTCCCATCGAAGATGTATGATGGGTGCGGCAGGGATCGGGCGGCGTTGGCGGGAAAAGGGGAACGCGTGGCGCAATGGCGGCGGAATCTGGCAGCGATCTGGCTCGCGCAGATGCTGTCAATTGTTGGCTTCAATACGCGCTCGCCGTTCTACGTCTTCTTCCTGCGCGATGATCTCGGCGTCCACTCGCTCCGCGCGCTGACGCTCTGGTCCGGTGTGCTGAACTCGGCGGGCGCGCTGACGATGATGCTCACCGCGCCGATCTGGGGCATCGTCGCGGATCGTTACGGCCGCAAGCCGATGGTCGTGCGCGCGATGGGCTGCGGCTTTCTCCTCGCGACGCTCTCATCTTTCGCGCAGCATCCGTGGCACCTCCTCGTTCTGCGTATGCTCGAAGGGGCGACCCTCGGCACCGTCTCGGCGTCGGTCGCCTTCGTCGCGAGCGCGGTCCCGCGCGATCGGTTGGGTTTCAGCCTCGGGCTGATGCAGATGGCGGTCTTCTCCGGGGCGTCCATCGGGCCGCTCGTCGGCGGCTACCTCTCCGATGCGCTCGGCTACCGGCATACACTCTGGGTTTCCGGCGCGCTGCTCGGACTCGGCGCGCTCGTCGCATTGGTGTTCGTGCATGAGGATTTCGTGCCGCGCGCCGTGACGGAGGCGAAGCGCCCCTCATTCCTTGCGACGACGCGCGGCCACCTGAGCAATAAACTGCTGCTCGTCCTGATTGTCGTGCCGATGCTCGAACAGACGGCGAACCAATCCGTCGCGCCGATCGTGCCGCTCTTCGTGCAGCATCTCATCAGCGCCGGGCAGAATCCGGCCTCGATCACGGGGTTGATGCTCGGCCTCGGCGGTGTCGCGGGCGCGATCTCGGCGATCTACTTCGGGCGGATGTCGGATAAGGTCAATCCGAAATACATTCTGCTCGCCTGCTTGCTGATCGGAGGCTTTTCGTACGTCCCACAGGGGCTTGCACCGACCGTCATTGTGCTGATCGGCTTCCGGCTGCTTTTCGTTCTGACGACGGGCGGCGTCGGGCCGACGACGAATGCGCTGATCGCGGAGATCACGCCGCCGGAGGAACGCGGCTCGGTCTTTGGTCTGCTCTCGGCTTCCACCTCGGCGGGCGGCTTGATCGGGCCGCTCGGCGCGTCCACCCTCGCCGCCGTGACGAGTCTGCGTGTTCCCTTCTTCCTCACCGGCCTGATGCTCCTGTTCGCCGCTCTCTGGGTCTGGCGCGCAGTGCCCCAATCCATCGCCGACGCCACCCGTGGCGACGCCCCCTTGCCCGCACCCGCGCCAACTGCTGCTACGCGGCGGCCGTGACGCATCATAGTGGTGGAGCAGGATGTATCCTGCCGTCCGGGATTGCAGGCTGAAGCCTGCTCCACCAAATCAAATCGGACGAAGCATGGAGGCAAAGCATGGAAGGCACGCGTATTGTCCGCATCGAGGTTGGCGTCTTCGAAGGGCGGCGACCGCGTAACGCGGGCAGTAACGCCCGGCGCGGCGAGCATGGGATTACTGTCCGCGTCCCGCTTGCCCGCCTGACGACCGATGACGGCGCGCAGGGCTTCGGCACCTTCCGGGGCAGCCGGGAGGATGCGACCGCCTTTCTCGGCACGCCGCTCTCCGAGGCATTCAGCATGGAACGCGGCACGGCGGCGCGCTGGCTTGCGTGGGATTATCCGCTCTGGGATTTGATGGCGAAGCGCGCGGGTCAGCCGGTCTTCGCGATGGCCGCCGCGATGCATGGCATGACGCCCACCATACCGTACCGCGCGCCATGCTACGATACCTCGCTCTACTTCGATGACCTCGACCTCGGATCGGACGACGAAGCCGCTGCCCTGATCGCCGCCGAGGCGCGCGAGGGGTACGAACGCGGCCACCGTGCCTTCAAGATCAAGGTCGGGCGTGGGGCGCGATACCTGTCGCTCGATCATGGGACACGGCGCGACATCGCCATCGTTAAGGCGGTGCGGGAAGCGGTCGGAGCCGACGCACCGATCATGCTCGATGCAAACAACGGCTACAACCTCAATCTGACCAAGCATGTCCTCGCGGAGACAGCAGACTGCGGCATTTTCTGGATGGAAGAGCCGTTCCACGAAGATCCGCTCTTGTATGAAGACCTGCGCGACTGGCTGGCATGCGCGGGATTGCCGATCCTGATCGCGGACGGCGAGGGTGACGCCTCATCGCGACTGCTGGAGTGGGCGCGCGACGGCATCGTGGATGTCATCCAGTACGACATCTTCGGCTATGGCTTCACCCGCTGGCTCGCGACCGGCAAACAACTCGATGGCTGGAACGCCCGCAGCGCGCCCCACCACTATGGCGGCCACCTCGGCAACTACACCGCCGCGCATCTCGCCGGGGCGATCACGGGCTTCACATACGTCGAATGGGACGACGTGACGACGCCCGGCCTCGATGCCTCCGACTATACCGTCCGCGATGGCTGGGTAGACGTGCCCGATGCACCCGGCTTTGGTCTCGCGCTGGATGAGACGGCGTTCCGCCGCGCGATTGAAACGACAGGGTACGATCTACGCGAAGAATGAAACGGAAGACGTTTTACGTTGGCATGCCCGCGCGCCCGCACGATGGCGGCGAATGCGTCAAGCGCGATCTCGTGCCGCTCGCGCGACCACGCAACGTCTTCGATGGTCGGGGCATGTTGCGCCGTCACGAGGCGGGTATCACCATCATCTGGCGGATAAGCGGGCGCGCAGATGAAGAGGACGCGCGCCTCATCCGGCCCCGTATTCGCGAAGACGAGTGTCTGGAGGGGGAGAGTGACGAACGCATCACCCGGTATGGCGTCGAAAGCCGCCGGTCTTTCCGCCTCGGCATCCCATGTCGTGACGGTAACGTAGCCCGCCAACACGTATGTTACCTGTTCGAGCGCGCCGTGTAGGTGAATCGGATACGGCTGGAGGCGGGGTGGGATGCGTCCCTCAACGAAGGAGAGATGCGCGAGGCCGGGCATCGCGAAGGGCAGGATTGTGATGCCGTCCGGCGCGGGGAATGCATGCGTTTCGTCCGCATGGCTCGCGTTAGCGCTCATGGGATCGTCAGGACGATCTTGCCGAACTGCTCCGCCGCTTCGAGCCGCGTGAATGCATCACGAACGTCCCCAAGCGGATAGACGCGGTCAATGATCGGGTGAAGGGTGTGCGCGCGGTAGAGTTCGAGGAGACCGGTGAAATCCATTGGGCTGCCCATCGTTGTGCCGAGGATGGTCGCCTGCTTCCAGAAGAGCTCGCGGATATTGATCGTCGGCGTACCGCCCGTCGTTGTGCTGAACGTCGCGATCCGTCCGCCCGCCTTGACGGCGGTGATGCTCCCCGCGAAGGTCGCCTGCCCGACGCTTTCGAGCACGACATCCACTCCGTCGCCTTCGGTCGCCTCCTTGACGGCTTCCAGCCAGTCCGTGTGCGCGTAGTTAATCATCACAGCGGCGCCGAGTTCCTTCGCCCGCTCCAGTTTGGCGTCGCTGCTGCTTGTGACGATAGCGCGCGCGCCCTTCGCGACAGCGATCTGCAACGCGGCAAGCGCCACCGCCCCACCAATCCCGTGGATCAGCACGCTCTCCCCCGCCTGTAATCCGGCGCGCGGGATGAGCGCGCGGTAGGCGGTGAGACCGGAGAGCGGCAACGCCGCCGCTTCCTCCCACGAGAGATGATCCGGCTTGCGGCGGACATTCTCCAATGGCAGCGCGATGTACTGCGCGAAGGTGCCATTATCCATGCCGCCGAGCACCTCGAAGCCGGGGCCGGGCGCGCTCTCTCGGTTGCCCCAGCGCATGGCGGGGTAAATGAGCACTTGATCGCCGACGCCCGCCTCGCGCACGCCGGGGCCAATCGCCTCAATCGTGCCCGCGCCATCCGAGCCGAGAACGAAGGCGTGACCCGCCAGCGTCCGCCCCCCTTGCAGGAGGTAAAGATCGCGGTGGTTGAGCGCCGCTGCCTGCAACCGCACCAATACCTCACCCGGTCCCGGCTCCGGTTCCGCGATCTCGATCGGTTTCAATTCATCCGGTGCGATGGGTGGCGTGATCTGTACCGCGAGCATCGTTCACTTTCCTTTCAATCCGGTAGCAGCGGGCGGCGTTGCCAGCCTTCCCGTGTTTTCCATTCATACAAGGCATTATGTACGGTGAGGCCCGGTGCGATGAGCACTTCGATTTCCCGCGCGGCCTGTTCCGGCGACCATTGATGATTGTCCGGGATGAGTAGAATCCCCGTGTGGATCGGCTCCACGCGCCACGCTCGTGACCAGGCGAGCCATGCATCGTGCAGGAGTCGGAAATCTTTGACATTGTGCGTCACAACGATCAACGCGCGGGTTGCGGCTGTGAGGAGGATACGTTCATCTCGCGCTGTCTCCATATTCAATTCTCGTGCGGTGATCGCGACATGTCCCTGGGAACGAAGCAATGGCGCGAGTTTGGCTGACACAGTATGGTCGAGAAGAAATGCGGCCATCCTCCTTATGCCATCAGATTCACGTCGAGGCGGGCTTCAATGATTTCACGGTTGCGGTGGTAATAGGCGAGCGCCGCCTCAACTGCCTCGACCGGGAC
This sequence comes from Thermomicrobiales bacterium, assembly GCA_050999735.1. GTDB lineage: Bacteria > Chloroflexota > Chloroflexia > Thermomicrobiales > JALYUS01 > JALYUS01. The sequence continues at coordinate 6,264 of JBPCPB010000436.1, forward strand.
ATCGTACCCCGCCGCGACATCGGCAAGATCACCGGTAGATGCTTTCCAATACCCGACAATCGCCCAGACCGAGACGCCATAACCTTTCAATCGCACTTCGGCTGCACCCAGATACCGGGGATCCGGTTCAAGGCAGCGACGGATACGTTCGTCCGGGTCGTGGAGGAGCGCGTCGCGAACCCGTTCTTCCTCTTCCGGGTCGTTCGCGGCGAGGCGATTATCTATGAGGGGTTTGTACCGCTCGTAATAGGTGAGCGCTGCCTCGACCGCTTCGACCGGGACTGCGAACTGCGCCGCGACTTCGGCAACGTCGCCCGTCGCTTTCCAGTATCCGATAATCGCCCAGACCGAGACGCCATATGTTTTCAGACGCACTTCATCCTTGCCGGGGTGGCTGGGATTCTGTTCGATATATGCGGCAACGAGCGCGTCGCTGCGGGATTGTGTCTGCATTGCCGTGCCCTTTCGCTCTCGCTAAGGATACGCCGCATGGCGAAGGGGTGCAATCGCGGTTTCCGCATGCGAGCGACGCCGCCGACATAGTCGCGGTGTTGATGCCGATAGGTGTGCGCGTGAAGCGATATGCCACTGTTGTATACTTCGTTGTAGACTGATGGAGTAACAGGAGGAATCGTCATGGCTTCTTCACATCTCATCCGCGTTCCTGATACGGTCTATGTACGATTGCAGTCGCTTGCAGAGGAGGCCGGGGCGCCGATGGGCGCGGTCGTTCAGCGCCTCGTCGAACAAGAGGAAGAACGGCGATATTGGGCGCAATTCGATGCCGGCTATGCCGCGTTACGCGCCGATCCGATGGCGAACGCGGAAGAGCAACAGGAACATGCACTTTGGGATACGACATTGATGGACGGCCTCGCTGACTATCCCTATGACGATGAGCGATTGACATCACAGACCGATCAGCATGCAGAATGATCCTTTCATACCGCTACGAGGCGATATCTGGGCGGTGGACTTCAATCCGGTTCGCGGGCATGAACAAGGGGGTAGACGACCCTGCCTGATTGTTTCTGTTGATCCGTTTAATCGGAGCCGTGCGGCGCTCGTGATTGGTCTCCCATTGACTACCGTTGAGCGGCAGATTAACAGCCATGTTTCCGTTATGTCACCGGAGGGCGGCGTTCGACGGCCGAGTTTCGTGATGTGCGAGCAGATTCGCGTTCTTTCACGCGAGCGGCTCGATCAGCGGTGGGGACACGTGAGTCCTCAAACGATGCAGGCAGTTGAGGCGCAACTTCGACGCATACAAGGGTTATGAAGACTTCCTCGCTCACGCGGATTCAATGCGGTCATTGATTGCTCGTACCCTGAAATCAGGCAGCGAAAGGGCGACGAATGAGGGCAGGCTGAGCCGCTTCCAGAAAGGGAACGGTTCCCGTCCGGTGCGGCGCGCGACGAAAAGCGTGATTACCGTTCCATGTGCAACGATGACGATATTCCCCTGCCGATGCCGTGCGCAGACATCCGCGACCGCTGCCGCGAACCGGGCATGCGCCTCGTCCGCTGTCTCGTTGCCCATGATGCGCCGATCCGGCTCCGCGAAGAAGCGGGCAATCGTCGCTTCCAACTCGTCGGAATCGAGCCAGCCGAGACCGGTGCGGTCGTTCTCGTGTAGGTCCGCAACGATCTCAATGGGCGCCGCAAGCCGCTCCGCGACAATCCGGCCCGTCTCGGTCGCCTTTGGTTCGGCGCTGACGGCGATAATCGTCGGTGTGTAGGCGGCGAGATGTGCCGCCAGCGGAATGCACCGCGCCCGCCCCACGTCGGAAAGTTGCCAATCGCGCGACGGCACGTCCGGTTCGAGCGCGGGCATCGCGTGCTTGACGAGAATCAGCATGCGCGCCATCCCGTACCGCTCCCTTCTCGTTGCATCAGGAATACTCCGTTGATCGCCGTTGTTCCGCAATGGTAACAGATTGGCATCACGCGATGGCTGGAATGAACGAGGAGGTTTGCATGGCAACGACCGTCCGCACCGGAACGAATCTTGGCGAACAGTCGCCGGATTGGGTGCTGCCACGGCTCGACGGGGGCGAACTTGGCCCCGCAGCGGTGCGCGGTACGAAGACGCTCTTTTTCTTCTGGGCGAGTTGGTGACGCTGCCGGGAGCAACTGCCCGGGTGGCAGCAATTTGTCCAGCGTAACGCCGACAAGGATTTCCGCTTCGTCTCCGTCGCGGTGGACAATCAGGGCGCGGACGCCGCGCGACCGTGGACGGAAAAAGCGGGCGCGACCTATCCCACGGTCGTTGATCGCGACAACGCACTTGCGGCAATCTACGACTACAAACTGATCCCGAACGGTATTTTCCTCGATGAAGCGGGGATCATTCGGTACCGGAAGTTTGGTGGCTTCAACATCGAGAACGCGGCGGATGTTGACGCGATCCAGCGGCTGATTGATGGCGAGGTCGCGCAAATTGAACTCGACGCGAAAGACGCGCCCTACCATCTCAGCGAGACCGAGCGCGCGCTGATTGACGCGCGGATGCGGCTCGGTGCGGAACTCTTCGCACGCGGCGCGCAGACGGACGCGGTCGCGGAGTGGAAGCAGGCGCTCCATCTCGACCCGGAGAACCTGACGATCCGCAAGCAGATCTGGATGGCGGAGTACCCGGAGAAGTTTCATCCGACGATTGATTTCGGCTGGCAGAAGGGTCAACTCGCCCGCGAGCGCGATGAAGAGATCGCGCAGGGCATCTGCGGCCCGGATGGGTGTCCGCTGCCGCAGCGGTAGATCGGATGCGGTCATCAACGCGCTCTGTTGCGGTCACGGAAAGTATCGTCGTCACGCTGCTCCTCGGCTCGACACTCGTGATTGCGAAGGGCGCGCTGCACTCTGTCGGCCTGCTCATGCCGGGGGGATAGGCAGAGGCCGAGGGGCGACGGGCGACGATTGGATGATCGAAGTCGTCGTTGTGCCATAGAGAAGGAAGCGGTCGAGGATACGGTCAAGTTGGTCCATGGCGGGGATGTGTATCTTGATGATGAAGCAATCGTCACCGGTGATGCGGTGGCATTCGACAACTTCAGGCAGTTGCTTCGCCAGTTCGGCAACTTTCGGCAATTGCCCCGGACTCGGACTGACACGAATATAGGCCGCGATGGGCAGACCGAGCGCGACCGGGTCTACATCGAGGCGGTACCCGACGATGATTCCTGCCTCTTCCATGCGGCGCACGCGTTCGGTGACCGCCGGGGAAGACATCCCGACGCAACGACCGAGCGCCGACATCGTCAGTCGCGGATCACGATGGAGATGCTCCAGAAGTTGGAGATTAACCGCGTCGAGGAGTTGGTTTGACGGTGTATAGGTCAAGGCGCGCTGATCTGTGAATTCTTTAGGCATTTTGCCGTCTGCCCCTTAATCTTCCTCTGTACGCATCGCATATCTCCTTTTATCATCATACCATGATGAAAGATGCGCGCGTGATTCGGACAATTGGTTGGCGTCGGACCAATGGCGCGACAGGTGTGCCGCCACATCTCTACTTCCTGGTCAGTGCCGTCTTCCACTACCTCGGCCCCGCGTTCGCGGTGTTGCTTTTCTCGCATGTTGACGTCCTCGGGGTCGCCTGGCTGCGGATCGCGAGTGCGGCAGTGGTCTTTGCCGTGTGGCGGCGTCCCTGGCGCATCTTTTCCGGGCAATCGCGGTCGCAGCGTCGGGTTCTGATCGCGCTGGGCATCGTGCTTGGGACGATGAATGTCTGCTTCTACCTCGCGATTGCTCGCCTCCCGCTGGGAACGGTCGGCGCGCTGGAATTCCTCGGGCCAATTACGCTTGCGGCAATCGGCGCGCGGACCCGGCGCAACGTCCTCGCCCTCGGTTTCGCGGTCGCAGGGGTCTGGTTCCTGACCGACGTGCGTATCGCCGGTGAGCCGCTGGGTTTTGTGTTTGCGTTTGCCAACTGCGCGTTGTTCATGCTGTATGTGGTGCTTGGGCATCGGATCGCTCAGGACGGCGGCAGCGAAGGCATTGACCGGCTGGGCGCCGCGATGCTCGTCGCGCTGCTCGTGGCGACACCGGTCGGCATTCGCGGCGCCGTCTCGGTCTTCACACATCTGCATCTGCTGCTTGCGGGCATCGGGGTAGGCATCTGCTCCTCGGTCATCCCCTATGTCTGCGATCAGTTAGCGATGGCTCGGCTGCCCCGCGCGACGTTTGCGCTCCTTCTCTCATTGCTTCCCGCATCGGCGACGGTAATTGGTGTCACCGTCCTGGCGCAGGTGCCCAAACCGGCGGAGATTGTCGGCGTCATGCTCGTTGTCTGCGGCGTCGCGGTGCATCAGGAACCCTACAAGCAACAGATACATCGTGAAGTGCAGGCGATTCCCCTCGCGAGTACGGAGCCTCCAATGGGGTAAGCGGTCTGAACATTCCGCACATCGGGACTCACAGCGCGGCAGTCTATCATCGGACGCGGTGTAACACCCGCATTACGCTTCTGGCTTCCTATCGTCCGGTGTATTCAAGGGTTTGTCAGTAAACGCCGCTGACATCCGGACATAACAGCGTTTTCCCGGTGGTGGGGGGGGGGGGGGGGGGGGGGGCGGTCCCGTGGGGGCCGGAACACCAGACCCCCCCCCACACCCCGCCACCCCGCATCCCCCCACC
>JBPCPB010000225.1:0-17178 GCA_050999735.1 Thermomicrobiales bacterium
CAGCACACGTTCATACGCGTCGGCCAAACAGGCGGGCGCAAGCCGACTCGGTTCAAAGACCACGCGGACAGTCAGCATGGGCACTCTCCTCTCCCCTCGCTTCGCCATCAGGGCCTCCTCGCTCCCGCCGCTGGGTGCCTGCGCTGGGCGTGCCTGTTTGCAAGGGTGCGCCCCGGAACCCGCCACCATAGCCGGGCCGCAGGTGCTCGCGCGGGATGGTTATTGCGAACTCTAACAGCATGTTTGCTACATTGTAGGAGAGGTTATAAGCCCGCTGTTGGCGAACATTGCGCTGCACGGCATGGAAGACGCCCTTGGGGTGAAACATGACAACCGAGGCCAAATCCGTGGCCCCCGTGCAGTGGTACGATACGCAGATGGCTTTGTGGTGCTCTGCGAAAGCAAGGAAGATGCGGAAGCGGTCGTAGACCGCCTGAAAGAATGGTTGGCAGAGCGCGGATTGCCCTTATCCGAGGACAAGACGCGGATTGTCCACCTGACAGAAGGATTCGACTTCCTCGGCTTCAACGTGAGGCACTACGGAAATAAAAGTACCAAAACAGGGTCCAAACTGCTTATCACGCCGAGCAAGGAATCGGAAAAACGGATCAGGATAAAACTGCGCGATAAGTGGAACAGGATGCAAGGGAGCAACACCCAAGCAGTCCTGAAGACCCTGAACCCACTCATTCGAGGATGGGCAAACTATCATCGCGTCAACGTTGCAAGCAAAGCCTTCGGCTCGCTCGATAACTGGATGTTCCAACGAGAAGTCCGGTATATCAAACGGGCGCATCCGACCAAGCCGAAATATTGGACGCAAGCCCGGTATTTCGGACGGATGAACCGAGAGAGACAAGACAACTGGGTGTTTGGCGACAAACTAACAGGCGGCTATCTCCTGAAGTTCTCGTGGTTCAAGATCGAACGGCATGCGCTGGTAAACGGTACGACATCACCCGATGACCCCGCGCGACGTGAGTACTGGTCAAAGAGGACAGCGGCAAAAACCAAAAACCTCCCGCCCCGTACTCGGAAGATAGCGTATGCCCAAAACAGCGTCTGCCCGCTGTGTGGAGAAAGCATCCATAATGGAGAGGAAATCCACAAGCATCATGTCCACGGACGAAGAAACAGCGACGAAGTGATCCTGTTACACCTGTACTGCCACCAGAAGGTTCACGAGACAGTGAGGAATCCTGCTTGAGACTTGCTTGAGCCGGATGCGGTGAAAGTCGCACGTCCGGTTCTGAGGGGGGAGTGGCACAGCAATGCGCTGCTCCTACCCGACCGAAGCGTATTACTGAGCCAGCCGTTCATTTCGCCGCATGGAGACGGCGATGCGGGAGAGTGCCACGCGAAAACAATCCATTTTGTCCCTCCCAACGTACTGCTTGGTAGAGCGAATGCGGCGATAGTCGGGAGCGGGGAGCGGTATCGTGCATGTGGGAAACTCGGATGCGGCGGGGGCGCTCGCCGGAGATAGCGCGGTGAGCCGGGCCATCGCACCGCCTATGACGAAGGGGAGCAGCGCATCCGCGACGGATGAAACGCTCGTTGCCGCGGTCGCGCGCGGTGACGAGACTGCCCTCGGCACGCTCTACGACCGGTATGCCGCCTCGATCTATTCGCTCGCGCTGCGCATTACGGGGGATCGGCTGACGGCGCAGGAAGTGGTCCAAGACACCTTTCTCCGGCTCTGGAAATACGCGAAGGATTTCGACCGCGCGCGTGGGGCGTTCGGCGCCTGGCTCTTCGCCATCGCCCGCCGCCGTTCCCTCGATGTCCTCCGCAGCCGCCAGCGGCAGGCGAAGATCGCGGACGGAATATTCATCAGCGACGGCGGCACGCTCCCCGAGCCATCGCAGGCCGACACGAGCGAGCAGATTGTACTGGCGCACGTCATCGCGCAGGCGGTGGCGATGTTGCCCCGCGCGCAGCGTCAAGCAATTGAACTCGCCTATTTCGGGGGCTTGACGCAGCAGCAGATCGCCACACAGACCGGCGAGCCGCTCGGCACCGTCAAGTCGCGGATGCGGACAGCGATGGAAACGCTGCGGACCCGCCTCCATACCTTGCGCCCGTATCCACAGCATGAGGAGGAGGTGGCACGATGAGCGATCAGCCAATCCCTCCATCCCTCAGCGACCTTCCCGATGGCATGGCCGAAGCAATCGCCGCGTACGCCCTCGAAGCCCTCCCGCCCGATGAGGAGGCGACGGTCGCCGCATACCTGGCGACGCATCCTGAGGCGCGCGCCCTCCGCGAAGAATACCAATCTATCGTCGGCATGCTCCCATACGCCACCGCACCGAGCGAGTTGCCGCCTTTCCTGCGCGAGGGGGTGTTGCGCTCGATTCGGGGCGAGCGGACGCGACGGCGGCGCGTGCCGCTCCCACCGATCCGCTACCGGTTCGTCTCCGCCTTCGCGGCATGCACGCTCCTGCTTCTCCTTGTTTGGAATGTTGGCCTGCAGGTGCGCACGAATCATGCCCCGGCGCGCCCTGATACGGCAATTTCGGACATTCTGAGCCAGCCGGGGCTGGTGACGTACGCGATGGCGCCACAGCCGGATGCGCCGGATGCCTCCGGACGTATTTACCTCACGCCCGACCTCAAGCAGGCGGCGATGTCTGTCTGGCGTCTGCCGCCGTTGCCACCGGATCGGACGTACCAACTCTGGTTCCGACTCGACGATCAGACGCGCGTCAGCATTACGACTTTCGCCGTGGATGCGAAGGGCGCGGCGGTCGTCCGGCTGGATGTGCCGCGGATGGATCATGCGTATGTGCAGTGTGGGATCACGCTGGAGCCGCGCGGCGGCAGCCCGCAACCGACCGGCCCGCGCATGCTCACCTCGCTCGAATGGGCCGCGCCAGCCGCGTATCCGTAGTGATCCGATTCGCGTCTTTGTCTGTATTGATAGGTAGAACCGCATACGGTCGGCGTTCCTGCTTTCTCCTTCCCACCGGCCGTATCGGTTCTCCTTTTCTGCTCAAGACACCAGGAATGCCACGAGGGGGAATGGGATTTACCACAGAGAACACAGAGCGCACAGAGAAGAGAAACGAAAAGATTTCCTCTATGTCCTCTGTGTCCTCCGTGTTCTCTGTGCTCGATGTTTCTCTTGGCGGTTCACTCTTTCGCCGCTCTACGGGGTGACGGATCGGGCCGAGACATCGGGCGTTCGGGTCGGCGGATCATCCGCACCGGTAGTGAGCCAAAGGTGGAGGAGCGCCGCGACGCTCCATGCCTGCATTGGGCAGCCGCCAGGGGCATGCGGTGCGTCGCCGTCGAAGACCTCGCTGATCGAACCGATCCCCGCCATCCGCAGCGTATCCACGAGCGGGCCGAGCAGCGCGCGGGCCTGCGCACGCGTTCCGCCGAGGCGGAGAAAGGCGTCCACATAGGGGCCGAGCAACCATGGCCAGACCGTTCCCTGATGATAGGCGCCATCCCGCTCCACCGGGTCCCCTTCGTAGCGACCGATGTAGTGCGGGTCGGTCGGGGCGAGCGTGCGGAGGCCGTACGGCGTCAATAATTGCGTGGTGACGGCGGCGAGCGCGGTCCGGGCGTCCACATCCGATAGCGGGCAGGTTGGCAGCATCAAGGCGATGCACTGGTTCGGGCGCAACGCGGGATCGTCGCCCTCCGGTGTGTCCACGACATCGCGCAGGTAGCCGCGCTCGGCGTCCCAGAAGCGCTGGATGAACCCGGCGGCGGCGGCATCGGCGGCGGCGATGTAGGGCGCGGGGTCCGACCCGTGTTCCGTTGCCCATCCGGCCATCAGACGAAGCGCGTAGTGCCACAATCCGTTGATCTCCACCGGTTTGCCGATACGCGGCGTGACGACCCAATCACCGACCTTCGCATCCATCCACGTCAGTTGCACGCCCGGTTCGCCGCCATACAGGAGGCCATCCGCCGGGTCCACATGAATCTGGTAGCGCGTGCCGCGCTGATGCCACGCGATGATGTCCACGAGTGTCGGCCAGAGGGCGGCGAGCAGGGCGCGATCGCCCGTTGCATCCACGTATTGCTCGATGGCACGGAAGAACCAGAGCGTCGCGTCAATCGTGTTGTACTCCGCCGTCTCGCCGCTATCCGGGAAGCGGTTGGGTAGCATCCCCTCGCTGACGCTCGCCGCGAAGGTGCGCAGGATACCCGCCGCGTCGGACTCCCGTCCCGTCGTCAGGCAGAGGCCGGGCAGGGCGATCATCGAGTCCCGCCCCCAGTCCGTGAACCACGGATAGCCCGCGACGACCGTTATACCGGCATTTTCCATGAATCCGCGCCGGACAAGAAAACTGTCCGCCGCGAGCCGCAGATGCGCGGTCACATCGTCCGCTGGGATCGCGCCGGGGCCGGTCATCACCGTCTGTTGCCGCGCTATCTCTCGTTCGAGCGCACCGGAGAGATTCGGCCACCCCGCCTGTTCCCGTTCGACTGCCGCGACGAAATGCGCCGATTGACCCGGTTGGAGGGTGACGGCGAAGTGCCCGACCTGATAGGCATCCTCCCCACCGCCGAAGCCGCGCGCATCCTCGGCGGCGAGTTGGAAGTTGTAATACCACGTCCCGTCCGGTGTGAATGTCGCCGGTATACCGCCGTTGCCGTAGCCTGCGAGGAAGTAAGGCGGCGCGCCATCGAATGCCGTCACGGCGACGGCGGGGCCATCCTGTGCGATCTGCCAGCGCCACCGCGGATCAGTCGCACGGGTGCGGCGGTGATGGTCGCGATGAGTGCAGAGCGGGGTGAAACGGAGGGTGGCGGGCGGCGCGTCGGGCGGGGCATTATAGGTGGCGCGGAGAACGGCGGTGTTCTGACTGGCGATCAGCCAGTGCGTCTCGGTCAGTGTTCTTCCTACGCCGAGCGCGTACGTCCACTGCGGCAGACCGTTCACGAGCGCGAAGGCGATGGCGCGCGTAGATCCATTGGGGTTGATCGTGCCATCGCCGTAGCTATGCGTTGCAAGGGGGTATTCATCGTTCCCGACACGCGCGGTGACATCCACCTGCGCGACGAGCAGCGTCCGCACGACGGGCGGGACGAGTGCGGCGACGAGGAAGCCGTGATACTGCCGCGTCCGCGCCCCGGCGGCGGTACCCATTGTGTAGCCGGCGAGGCCATTGGGAACGAGATATTCGGTCGCCAGCATCTCATCGAGGTTCCGCAGGCGCGAGGGAGCGAGCGCGATCATCGTCATATTTCCCCTCGATGCTCTTCATCCGGTAGGGCGGCGGGTGTGCCATCAGGGCGGCGGGCGCGGACAGCGGCGCCGAGGCCGGAGAGGATGCTGAGGACGCCCATTGCGATCGCGAAAATGATGATCGGGAGTGTCGAACCGCCGCGCTCGGACACGGGAATTGCGGTGCGCAGGAGGATGCCGAGTGCGAGGTAGATGATGCCGTTTGGCAGGATGATCGCGGCGGCGCGGCGGGCGCGTTCACGCTCGGCGCTGATGCCGGGCACGGGCGGAACGAGGCGCGGCCCGACGAAGCCGACAACCACCGTGCAGGCGAGCGCGATGCCGATCAGCACATTGCGCCACGACCCGCTCGCGATGCCGAATACTAGCAGCACGATGCCGAGGAAGAGCGGCAGCAGATTCGCCATGTTTTCCGCGCCGCCGCGTCGCCGTTGCACCATCGCGCTCCCATCTCTTCTGTCACCGTCACGGTATCGTAGCATGGGGGCGAGAAATCCTCATCTCCAACCCCTCTTCTTTGCTCTGGCAAAGAAGAGGGGAGATGTTCGGAAGGTGGATATAAGGCGGACCCCTCGGCATCCTCCATGTGTGCCGCATCCCGCCATTTGCTGCGGTACACTATCATGAGTGAAAATGGGCTATCGCCGACAGGTCAACAAACCATGCGATTCGATGAATTATTGGAAAAGCGCGAGGATATTCTTGCCATCGCTGCAAAACACGGCGCAAAAAACGTGCGTGTCTTTGGCTCAGTTGTACGGGGTGAGGCAGGAGAGGGAAGCGATGTTGACTTCCTGATGGATACATCCTCGGGCGGTGTCCTCCTGGAATTTATTGCATTGATTCAATATCTCGAGGACCTCCTCGGCTGTCGTGTTGACATCGGGTCGGATGCGCAACTGCATAGAGTAATTCGTGACCGCGTTTTGCGTGAGGCCAGGCCGCTGTGAAGGATGAGCAACTCTATCTCGTCCATATTCTTGATAGGACTCCGCAGTTCAAAGGGGAGACTTGGGTGGAGCAGGCTTCAGCCTGCAATCCCCGACCGGCAGGCTGAATCTTGCTCCACCAAGAAAATCCTGTGGAACGACAGATCGCGGAAGGACCAGCGCCATAACACAGAGTCGATCCAATCAATGCCCCTCGTCGCGGTTCGGGCGGCCGCCGGGGAACATCAGCGCCTTCAGTTTATCCACCGAAAAATCGGGCGACTGGCAGAGGTCAATGATTTTCCGTTCCTTCGCCTCGACCGCACCGGCGGCACGGACGATGTCGCGCGCCAGTTCATGCGGGATGTTGATGACGCCGTGCTGATCCGCGTGCAGCAGATCACCGGGGTTGACGACGAGGCCGCCGACCTTGACGGGCGTGCCGAAGTCAATCAAGTGGATATAGGCGTGGGAGACGATCGGCGCGGCGGCCCAGAAGCCGAAGCCAACTTGCCGCACCTCGTCGAGGTCGCGCACGCCGCCGTTCGTCACGCAACCGACGCAGCCGAGCGCGGTATGGATATTCGCTTGCACCTCGCCCCACATGCTGCCCTGCGCCGCCGGTTGGTCCACGTCCTGCACGACGATCATGCGTGGCGCGGGAATAGAGAGGACATGATCCCAGTAATCCGCGTTGTGGATGCGGCGGTTGCCCCCGGCCTCTTGCTCCGCCATGATGACGACCGTCGCCGCATAGCCGACCATCACACCGAGTTCAGGGAGGATGCAGCGGACGCTGCTGTCCATGAATCCCTCGTTGCGCGGGTGGTGATTGAATGTCTCAATCGCGTTGGCAATCGTCGGGCTATTCATCTGGCGCAGGGCATCGAGTTCTTCATTGGTGAGCGGTGCGGCAGTAGACATCGGACACGGCTCCTTCGTGTATGCGCGGATAATCAGTGATGCGGGCAGCATACCATTCCGCGTTTGTTTGTGCCGCCGATCTGACGGGATATGAGAGAAGCCGAACGAGCGGGCCGTGGAATAGGCGATTCCACGGCCCGCATGCTCAGACGAGGGAATTCCGAAACCGGAGTGATCTCCTATCCGTCGCCGAGGCGGTGGATGAAGTAGGCTCCCGCCTCGCCGCCCCCGCCGGTCCGTGGCGGCGCTGAGGGCAACACGACCGGTGGCGTGGGCGCCGGAGGGGCAGTCGGCGGCAGAGCGACCGTTGGCGGCGGGGCTATCGTTGGCGCGGTGGCAGGAGCGGCGGCCGTTGCGGTCGCGCCCGCACCCGTCACAACGACGGTCCCATGCATGTTCGGGTGGATGTTGCAGTGATACGCGAACGTGCCCACCTGATTGAACGTGAATGCGAATGTCGCACCCGTCTGGAAAGTGCCCGAGTCGAAGATACCGGCACTGTCGCTCGTCACGGTATGCGATACCTGTGGCTGCTGATTGGTCCAGACAATGCGTGTCCCGACGGGGACAGTGATTGTTGCAGGCATGAACGCAAAGCCATTGATGGTCACCGCGACATCGGCGGCGGCAGTACCCGTTGCAGCGCCGAAGATGGCGAGCAGTGCAAGCGCGAACACCATCAGTGTGGCAATGATGGCACGAGGACGTCCAACGATTCTCCTCAGCGAACGTGTCATAGCGAACCCTCCTTAGACGTGAACCGATCTATAATCCTGTACGCTCAAATGCATGCTGCTGGATGGGGACCGCATCGTCTAATTGCTAGACATCAATGCCGAGAACGAGGACCTGAACATCGAGGTCTGCTGTACCGCGTGTCTCCAAATCGGCCTTGATCTGCTCACAGTAGGTCCAGTCCCGCATGTTCTGTCCTTTCCTCCCCGCACACCCCGCGCCTTATCACCCGCGGGCGGCGCGTCAGAGCCTCGTGCAGCCGCTCGATGCCAGGCGTCGTGCGCATCCGTGGCTGCCACACCTGTTCGTGGGCGCGCCCCGCCGCATGAGTGCCACGCCATCGGTCGGCGAGCGGGTTCGCGATGGCGCGTGCCCGGCCCGCTGTCGGCGCCTCATTCCGGCGCCGACCATGCTGAGGAGCGTGCGTTGGGCATTGAGTAAACCCTGTACTCTCAGGAACCTGACCGTGCCCACTTCGGGATTAGAAAACTCGTTCTGAGTGTTATCATAATTGATGCGTCGTATTGACACCGGCGGCATCTTTTCTGCTACGCTGACGTGCGTGAGATGTGAACGTACATCGTACATGAGGAGGGGCGTAATGCCCGACGAAACGATAGAGAAGAAAACACCGGCGAAGACAACGCGCACATCCGCCGCAACGAAAGCGCCCGCGAAGAAGCCGACAAAGCGCACGACGACCAGGACAACGGCGAGCGCAACGAAAGCGCCGACCACGCGCCGCACGACCACACCCCGCGCGGCATCAACCGGCACGCGCACGCGGAGTGCATCGGGCGGGCGGTACGCGGCGATGCCGCCGATTGCCGAAGGGTCGCGGCTCGTGATCGTCGAATCGCCCGCGAAGGCGAAGACGATCACCAGGTACCTCGGCTCCGGCTATGCGGTGCGCGCCTCGATGGGGCATGTGCGCGATCTGCCGGATCGCGGTATCGGCATTGATCTCGAACACGATTTCGCGCCGACGTACGTCGTCACCGACGATAAGACGGACACGGTCAAGCAACTGAAAGCGGCGATCAAGCGCGCGAGCGCCGTCTATCTCGCCACCGACCCCGACCGCGAGGGAGAAGCAATCGCCTGGCACGTCGTCAAGGCGACGACGCCGACGCGGGACAAGCCGGTGCATCGCGTCACCTTCCACGAAATCACGCAGGACGCCGTGCGCGCCGCGATAGCCAACCCACGCGAGATTGATATGCATCTCGTGGACGCGCAGCAGGCGCGCCGCGTGCTCGATCGCATCGTCGGCTACCGCCTCTCGCCGTTCCTCTGGAAGAAGGTGACGCGTGGCCTCTCCGCCGGGCGGGTGCAGTCCGTTGCGCTCAGGCTGGTCGTGGATCGGGAGCGCGAGATCAGCGCCTTCGTGCCGGTCGAGTCATGGACGGTCGAAGCGGACTTCGCCAAGATCACCGGCCAGGAGCGCACGCCGCGCGACATTTTCCATGCGCGCCTGACGCAAATCAATGGCAAGAAGGCGGACCTGAAGGTGCAGGGTGACGCGCAAGCCGTCCTCGATGGCCTGACGGGCGCGGCCTACGCGGTCACGGATGTGAACAAGACGGAGCGGAAGCGCAATGCCGCACCGCCGTTCACGACGAGCACGCTGCAACAGGAAGCGTCGCGCAAGCATGGCTACGCGGTCGCGAGCACGATGCGGATCGCGCAGCAACTCTATGAGGGCGTCAAACTCTCCAGCAAAGAGGGTGAGGTCGGCCTGATTACCTACATGCGTACAGATTCAGTCAACATCTCGGATGAGGCGCGCGAGGCGGCACGGCGGGTGATCGTCTCCCGCTACGGCGGCGACTTCTATCCGACGAAGCCGAATTTCTACCGCACGAAGGCGAAGGGCGCGCAGGAAGCGCACGAGGCGATTCGCCCAACCGATCCAGCCCGAACGCCGGAGGATGTGCGCCCATACCTCAACCCGCAGCAGTTCAATGTCTATCGGCTAATCTGGCAGCGGTTCGTTGCCAGCCAGATGGCGCAGGCGATCTTTGATGTCACGCAGGTGGACATCCTCGGCACGCCGCCGCAACGCGACACGGCGTACACCTTCCGCGCCAGCGGTTCGGTGATCCGCTTCCCCGGCTTTTTGGAAGTCTACCGGGAAGGCCGCGACGCAGGCGACAGCGACGACGAGATAGACAAGGACGCGCTGCCCGCACTCGCGCCGGACGAACCGGTGGACCTCGTCAGCCTCGTGCCGGAGCAGCACTGGACACAGCCGCCGCCTCGCTACACCGAGGCAACGCTCGTCAAAGCGCTGGAGGAACGGGGGATTGGCCGACCGAGTACCTACGCGCCAACGATTGCGACGATCATGAACCGCAACTACGTAACGAAGGACGAGAAAGTGCTCGTGCCGAGCGAGTTGGGCACAATTGTCACCGATGTGCTCGTCAAGAACTTTCCGGAGGTCGTGGATTACGGCTTCACCTCGCAGATGGAGGAGCGGTTGGACGATGTCGCGGACGGCAAGACGGCATGGGTGCCGCTGCTGCGCGCGTTCTACGGGCCATTCGACGCGACCGCGAAAAAGGCGGAAGCGGATGGCGGCGCGGTGAAGGGCGAGGCAACGGACGAAATCTGCGATCTTTGCGGCAAGCCGATGGTCATCCGCGTCTCGCGCTATGGGCGTTTCCTTTCCTGCTCCGGCTATCCGGAATGCAAGAACACGAAGCCCCTCGATGGTTCCGGTGCGCCACCGCAGTACGAGAAAGTGCCGGACGAGCCGACTGACGACATCTGCCCAACCTGCGGCAAGCCAATGGTCATCAAGACCGGACGCTATGGCCGCTTCATCGCCTGCGTGGATTACCCCACCTGCAAGACGAGTAAGAAGATCGAGGTGACGACGGGCGTACACTGCCCGCAGTGCGCCACCGGCGAACTCGTCCAGCGCAAGACGCGCAAGGGCAACCGCGTTTTCTGGGCCTGCAATCGCTACCCGGACTGCGACTACACGACCAATACCGATCCGCGCAAAGCCGCCCCCGAACCCGTTGCCGTTTCGGCGGATTGACCTAACCCCCGACCCCCTTCCCTAAAAGGAAGGGGGAGCGAGCCTTCGTGAGGTCGGGATGTTCGGTGGAACGCCCCGATGATTGCAATACGTCACCCCTCCCTTTTAGGGGAGGGGCCGGGGGAGAGGTTCATTGCTCATTGCTCATCACTCATTGCTGATGTACGCTGCATTGATGACAGATGGATGTACACCAAAGGGAATGACAAATCTCCATGCCATATATGAATGAACCACTCCTGCCGCGCGCGCACGGCACGACGATTCTCGCGGTGAAACGCGGCGACATCGTGGCAATGGCGGGCGACGGGCAGATTACTTTCGGCGATGTCGTGATGAAGCACGGTGCGAAAAAGGTGCGCGCGCTCGGCGATGGCCGGGTGCTTGCGGGGTTCGCGGGCGCCGTCGCGGACGCGTTGACGCTCTTCGAGAAGTTCGAGGCGCAACTGGACGAGCATAGCGGCAATCTGCGCAAATCCGCCGTCGAACTGACGAAAGAATGGCGGACGGATCGCTACTTGCGCCGTTTGGAGGCGCAATTGCTCGTCGCGGACAGCGAGCAGATTCTCGTCCTCTCCGGCGAGGGCGACGTAGTCGAGCCGGATGAGGGTGTGATCGCCATCGGCTCCGGCGGGCCGTTCGCACTCGCCGCCGCGAAGGCATATCTTGATGGGACGACGTATTCCGCGAAGGAGATCGCCGAGAAAGCGATGCACATCGCCGCCGACACCTGCATCTATACAAACGACCACATTACCGTGCTGACGGTCGGCAAGGAAGAATCCGCCCTGCCGTACCGCCGAAGGACTGTACGATGAGCGCAACGGAACAGGTTACGACTGCCGCCCGCGATGCCCGCCAGCCGCCGCAAGCGGCGAACGCCGGGCCACCGAATGGCGCCACACCTGCGGTCGCCGAAATCACCCCACCGGCGGCGATGACGCCCGCCGAGATCGTCGCGGAACTCGATAAGTACATCATCGGGCAGAACGAGGCGAAACGTGCGGTTGCGATCGCGCTGCGCAACCGCTTCCGCCGGCAACTGTTGAGCGAGGACATGCGCGATGAAGTGACGCCGAAAAACATCCTGATGATGGGGCCGACGGGCGTCGGTAAGACCGAAATCGCCCGCCGCGTTGCGAAGATCGTGGACGCGCCCTTCATCAAAGTCGAGGCGACGAAATTCACTGAGGTCGGCTACGTCGGGCGCGATGTCGAGTCCATCATCCGCGATCTCGTCGAGGTCTCGATCTCGAACCTGCATTCGATGCGGCTGGAGGCGGTGAAGAGCCAGGCGGAGGTCGCCGCGCGCGAGCGGTTGATTACCTATCTGCTCGAACAAACCGATACTGACCGCCGTCCGCGCGCGAACCGACGGAGCGCCACGCCGCCGGAGAAGCCCGAACCGGAGGCGGAGAGCGCGGGGGCAGCACAACGACAACGACGGCAGCGAAAGAAGTTGCTGGAGATGCTCAATCAGGACTTGCTCGAAGACGTGACGGTCGAGATTGACATCGAGCAATTCTTCGATGAATACGGTGACGACGGTCCCTACGATGAGAGTAGTTACGGCGATTTTCTCGACGATCTGAGCCGCAACGCGTCGCGCCGCCGCTCGCGCCGGGTCAGCGTTCGCGATGCGCGCCGCATCCTCACGCAGCAGGAAGCGTACCGAATGGTGGACTTCGACGCCGTGGTAGACGAGTCCATCCGCCGCGCTGAAGATGCCGCCGTCGTCTTCATTGACGAGATAGACAAGACGATTTCGCGCAATGGCGAGTACGGCGCGGATGTCTCCGGCGAGGGCGTGCAGCGCGATTTGCTGCCGATCGTCGAAGGTTCGGTGGTGATGACGCGCTACGGCCCGGTGAAGACCGATCATATCCTCTTCATCGCGGCGGGCAGTTTCCACGGCGTCAAGCCGTCTGATCTGATCCCCGAGTTGCAGGGGCGGTTCCCGCTCCGCGTCGAACTGCAAAGCCTGACAGAAACGGATTTGCTCGCGATCCTCAAGGAGCCGCGCAACGCACTGACGAAGCAGTATGTCGCCTTGCTCGCCACCGAGGGCGTGGACATCGCCTTCACCGACGACGGCTTGGAGGAGATGGCACGATTGGCGGCGGACGTCAATAATCGCACGCAGGACATCGGCGCGCGCCGTCTCGCGACCATCGTCGAGCGCGTCATCGAGCAACTCTCATTCGATGCGGCAGCGTTTCGTGGCCAGACGATCACAATTGACGCGACCTACGTCCGCAACAAAGTTGGCGACATCGCCGCCGATGAGGACCTGAGCAACTTCATCCTGTGAACCTATGGAACCATTAGTGGAGGAGTGGCATGACGGTCCATGACAGATTCCAGTGAGCCGAGCGAGGCGCATGTCGTGCTTTATCATGCGCGGACAGGCGAGAAGCCCCGGTTTTCGTATCCGGTGCGGGTGCTGCGGTGGCAGCCATGCCATGTGATTGTCTCAGGCGTTTTTGGGCCGGAGGTGGAAGGGCGCTCGCCGATTTTCCGGCCCGGCGATGTAACGGCGGAGTTCTTCTGGCGCGATCGCTGGTGGAATGTCATCGCGGGATATGACGCTGCATCAGGCGATCTGCGCGGCTATTACTGCAACGTCGCCCGACCACCGCAGTGGCGGACTGAGCCGGAACCGACCATCGCGTATACCGATCTCGACCTCGATCTGGTAATCTTCCCGGATGGGCGCGTCGAATTGCACGATGAAGACGAGTTTGCGGACTATGCCACCCGCTACCACTACTCCCCACATACCGTGGAACGGGCGCGCCGCACGGTGGACGAACTTCGGGCGCGCATTGATCGGCGGGCGCATCCGTTCCGCTTCGAATCACTCCCGGCTCTGTGTGACCGCCTGCGTATACCGCTTCCCGGCCTGGAGATGCAGCAAGCAAAGTGATGCGGTAGTATCCACGCGCATCGGGCGATTCGCCATCCTGTCGGTCATCATGCCGATCTCCAACGAATGGGGACAGAGAGATACCGGAGGATACCGATCGTCTAACCGCACAAAAGCCGCGCGTGATGATCGCAAAATCGTTTGATTGACACCGGATTATGGGCATGCTATATTCCGCGCGAATGAAGCAACGAATGGCCGTTTGAGCATTCGACACAATCATGACGGGCCGCCTCATGCAGGGCGGGACTTCAACGTATGAGGGTGCAATCGGAGGTTCGGCATGGGCAGGTATATCGCGGGACGCATTCTTTGGATGATTCCCACCCTCCTCCTGATGTCTCTGGTGATCTTTTTCCTGATGCACGCGACGCCGGGTAGCCCGTTTCAACTCGAAAAATCGAACGCGAGCTACGTCGCCAACCTGAATCATCAGTACGGTCTCGATAAACCGCTGCCGGTACAGTATGTCGTCTGGATCGGCAACGTGCTGCATGGTGAGTTTGGCTATAGCACCTTCTTCAAGAGCCGCAAGGTGCAGGAAATCATCGCGGAGCAGTTCCCGGTCAGCCTGAAGACCGGCGCCATCGCGACGCTCGTCGCGTTCGTCGGCGGTATCCTGCTTGGGGTACTCGCGGCGGTCAATCAGAATGGCCCCCTCGATTACCTCAGCACACTCGTCGCGATCTTCGGCGCCAGTATGCCGAACTTCGTCGCGGCGTTCTTACTCCTGTTCCTGACCGTCATTATCCTTCCCGGTACATTCCACATTAACTTGGGCTTCAAGACGACATGGTCGGGCGCGCCGCGGGATTACGTCTTACCCGTGATCTCACTCGCGGTGCTCCCACTCGCGACGATTGCCAGTTACACGCGGGCAAGCATGCTTGATGCGATCCGTTCCGATTACGTCCGGACGGCGCGCGCGAAGGGTGTCGGCGAGCGGCGTGTGATCGGCCGTCACGTCCTCAAAAATGCGCTCATGCCGGCGATCACCCTGATTGGCCCGATCTTCGCCGGTATCGGCACCGGGACGTTCGTCGTCGAGCAGACGTTCAGCATCCCCGGTATCGGCAAGTATTTCGTGACGAGCCTGAGCAACCGGGACTATCCGATGATTATGGCGGTCTTTCTCCTCTTTGGCGCATTCCTTACGGTGATGACGCTTGTCTTCGATGTGGTCTACGGCATCATTGATCCGCGCGTTCGCTTCGTTGGTCGCCGGTAGACGGAAGGAGTCTCTCTGTGGCAACCTCTAATCGCAGCGAACTTCAACCCGGGATACCCGTCGTCCCGGCGACTGCGGACACGAACGCCATCGCGCTTCCGCTCATCGAAGAGCAACGCGTCAAGCAAACCAGCCTCTTAAAGGACGCAGTCTACCGCCTCCTAAGGAATAGACTCGCGGTCCTCGGTCTCGCGTTCATTCTGCTCGTCCTTTTCTGCGCGGTCTTCGCCAATGTCATTTCGCCCTACGGCTTCGCGGAAAAGGTGCCGGGAGAATTCTATCGGACCCGCCCGAATTATTGGTTCCTGTTCGGTACCGATAACGTCGGCCGCGATGTCTTCACCCGAATCGTCTTCGGCGCACGCACCTCAATGATCGTCGGCTTCGGCTCGGTCGCCTTGCAGTTGGTGATCGGTATCTTTGTCGGCTCAGTCGCGGGCTATTTCGCCGGCAATACGGACACCGGGCTGATGCGTGTCACCGATCTTTTCAATACGTTGCCGCCGCTGTTGATCGCGATCATCCTGCTCGCGGCGTTTGGCCCGAGCATCTTCAATATCGTTTTCGCGATCAGCATTACCAGTTGGGTGACGATTGCGCGGTTGACACGCGGTCAGTTACTTTCACTGCGTGAACTCGACTACATCAAAGCAGCGCGCACGGCGGGAGCGGGGGGTACATATATCATCCTGCGCCATCTTCTCCCAAACACGCTGACACCGCTGATCGTCTCAACGACCTTCGCGATTCCGACCGCGATCTTCGCGGAAGCGTTTCTCTCCTTCATCGGCATCGGCATCCGCCCGCCGAACCCGTCGTGGGGTGACATGGTCGCGGAGGGACAACAATTCCTGCGCAGTGATCCGCACCTCGCGATCATCCCGATTGTCTGCGTCATGCTGACAATGCTCGCATTCGTCATGCTCGGCTACGGCCTGCGCGATGCCCTCGATCCGAAGGGCAACAACTAATGAGTAACGAGTAGCGAGTAACGAGTAACGAGTGGGATGCGGGACTCATCTCGTTACTTGTTACTCATTACTTTCAACTCCTGGAGGTATGGGTGGTTGAAACGGCGACATCACGCGCGATGGCGGCGCGTGGCGCGGGTGGCAATGGGAAGAAGCCAATCCTTGAAGTGGATGGGCTGAAGACGCAGTTCTTCACACGCGCGGGCATCGTCTACGCGGTGGACGGCGTCTCATTCTCAGTGGACGAAGGAGAGACGGTCGGGATCGTTGGAGAATCCGGCTGCGGCAAGTCCGTCACGTCGCTCTCGATGATGCGCCTCGTGCCGAACCCGCCCGGCCGGATTGTGGACGGCCAGATCACTTTCCGCGTGGACGACAAGGTTTACGATATCCTCGCCATGGACGATTCCGAGATGCGCAAGGTGCGCGGGCATCATATGGCGATGATCTTTCAGGACCCCATGACGTCGCTCAATCCGGTGCTCTCGATCGGTTTTCAACTGGCCGAACCCCTGATGCTGCACCTCGGTATGTCCAAGGAGGAGGCGCGGCAACGGGCGGTTGAATTGATGAAGCAGGTCGGTATTCCCGGCGCGGAGGAACGGCTCGATTCGTATCCGCACCAATACTCCGGCGGCATGCGGCAGCGCGTGATGATCGCCATCGCCCTCGCCTGCAACCCGAAACTGCTGATTGCGGACGAGCCGACGACGGCGCTCGATGTGACGATCCAGGCGCAAATTCTCGATTTGATGCGCAAACTGAATGAGGAGACCGGCACGGCGATCATCCTCATCACGCACGATCTCGGCGTCGTCGCGGAGATGTGCCAGCGCGTGATCGTCATGTACGCCGGTCAGATCATTGAAACGGCGCCGGTCGGGGAATTGTTCAGTCATCCGCGGCACCCGTACACGCTCGGCCCGATGAACTCCGTGCCGCGCATCGGCGAGGATGTCAAAGCGCCCCTCCATCCCATCGCTGGGCTGCCCCCGGATTTGCGCGATCCGCCGAAGGGATGCCGATTCCGGCCGCGCTGCCCGCGTCGGACGTCACAATGCGAGGAGACGCCGAAACTGGAAGTGATGGGACCCAATCATCTCGCGGCATGCTGGCATCCGATTGAGTAACGAGTCGGGAGTGGGGGGGCGGGGAGGGAGGGGGGACCCAGAAACCGTGCACCGCGCCACCGCCACCCCCCAACAAA
>JBPCPB010000008.1:0-6501 GCA_050999735.1 Thermomicrobiales bacterium
GGCTTCAGCCTGCCATACCAATTGCAGGCTGAAGCCTGCTCCACCACGTTATCCCGCGTAGTGCATCCCGGTTTCCGCCATCGTGATCGGCGCGCCCTCGTGCTGGACGCCCGCGCCGACGACCCGCCCGACATAGAGGATATGGCTGCCCATTGGGATCGCCTGCTCCACCGCACACTCGACATATGAGAGCGCGGCGGCGAGCACCGGCGTTCCCGTCGTTGGCGCTTCGGTATAGTCCTCGCCTTCCAGTTTGTTGCCGACGCGCTCGGCGGGCTTGACGAACTTGAGGAGCAACTCTTTCGCGCCGCTCGGCACATTCTGGATATTGAAGACCTTGCCCGCGTCAATCAATTTGCGGGTGTGGGCATCCTCCTGAATCGCGACCACGACATACGGCGGATCGAACGAGGTCTGCGTGAGCCAGTTCGCGGTCATCACATTCAGTTCGTCGTCCGCGCGCGACCCGATGAGATAGAGACCATACGTCACCTGCATGAGCGCCGCGGATTTCGCTTCGTCGTCCACGATGTTCCCCTTTCATTGATGATACTGATTTCGCCTACCGAGCGTATCATGCCACGCCCCACCGCGCGAATTCTCGTGTGTCACCGAAATTGGCGCGACTCTGTTTCTCGTCTTCTTCATCGCTCCATACTCGTGACGGTTCTCTTGCCCACCCCCGCGTTGCCCGGTAGGATGCAGGCGGCGACGGGTGTATGGATGAGGGAAGCGGGGAGAGATGACGAGTGAACTCTGGGCGATCGCACGGTCGGCGGACGTGCGAGACAGGATCGCGCAGTGCCGCGCCGATGTCGCTGCCTGCGACCGTATCGCCCCCGACTTCGCCGCCACCTACGCGACGTTCGCGCGGCGCAATCAGCCTGGCTACTGGAACGGCTATCTGACGTGGGTGCTCGTGCAGGCGATGGCGACCGAGCGATATTCGCATCTCGCCTATTCGGTGCGTGAGGCGGCGGGCCTTGTCCGCCAATTCCTCGACGAGGCAGCCGAGGAACCGACACCGCGCGGCCCGTTCGGCCTGTTGCGTTCCCATCCGCGCCCATTCCGCGAGCGTGTGCCGGAAATCGTGGCGCTGCTGGACCTCCTCATCACCCTCGGCGGTGCGGCGGCGGAAGAACGGCTCGCCCTCCTCAGCCCGGATGCCGACCCGGCGTGGAATGAGGAAGGTGCGCTCTACTTCTCCGATACCGAGCGCGACCGTGTTCTGCGGTCGCTCCCCGCGTTGCGCGGCCTCCTGACCGAGCCGCCGCACGGCCCTCGCTTCCACTTCTGGATTGTCCGACGGCCGGGCCTCACCCGCGCAACGCGCGATATCCTCCACGCGCCGCAGCAATTCGTCGCCGATCTCGAAACGATCTTCGGCCACGCCCGCGACACCGACGCTCAGGTCTTCGTCCTCTGGGCGCCATGACCGTAGGGTCAAAGCGCGGAGGACACAGAGGACACAGAGAGCACAGAGGAAAAAAGAGAAGATACAGTGTTTGCCGACAGACCTTCTCATTCTCCCGTGCATTTCTCTGCGTTCTCTGTGTCCTCTGTGTCCTCCGCGCTATAAGCCGTTAGACGAGGGAGAGGATGGGGAGAGCGGGGAGGGTGACGGTGAAGGCGCTGCCTTTGCCGGTGGCGCTGTCAAGGGTGAGGGTGCCGCCCATCAGTTCGACGAGGCGGCGGGAGAGAGCGAGACCGAGGCCGGTGCCGCTCTGCGAGCGCGCGTAGCCCGTCTCGACCCGGCGGAAAGGCTCGAAGATCAGCGCGGCGTGTTCGGGGGCAATGCCGATGCCCGTGTCCTCGCGCGCATTAACCGCGACAGTAATGAGACCGCCATCGGGCGTGAACTTATGCGCGTTCGTCAGCAAGTTGAGGACGACTTGTGTGAGACGCGCGGCGTCCGCCCGCACGCGCGGCATCCCCGGAGGGATGCGAATCATCAGTTCCTGCCGTTTCGCGCCGATCAGTGGTGTCAGAACGCGCTCGCAGTTTCGGCAGATGTCCGCGATCTCCACCGCTTCCGATCCGATGGCCATCCGGCCCGCGCCGACCCGTGCCATATCGAGCAGATCATTCACTTGTGCGAGGAGCAATTCGCCGCTCCCGACGATATCCTCCGCCGCTTCATGCAGTTCGTTCGGATCGTCAATCAGGCCATCTGCGATCAGCCGTCCGAAGCCGAGAATCGCGTTGAGCGGCGTGCGCAGTGCATGCGAGAGCGAGGCGAGGAAGGCATCCTTAGGACGATTGGCCTCCTCTAACTCTCGGACTTGCGCCTTTACCTGTCGCAGGAGGCGGTCCTTGGTGATCGCCAATCCTGCCTGCTCCGCGACGAGTTCGAGCGTTGTCAGCGATTGGGCGTCGAACGACGGCGTCTCGGCCCGTGCCCCCGCGACGAGCACTCCGACAACCGCACCCTCGGCGCGGATTGGCATGAATGCTTTGGTGTAGTAGCCACGCGCCAGGCACGCACCGAGCAGCGGCGTCATCGGCAGCGTCGCGAGATCCTCGATCACCGGCTCATATCGCTCGCGCGCCGCCTCAACGCCGCGATCGTCCGCTCGCCGAGGGCATACGTTTGGATCAGCAAATCGCGAATATCGGCGTCCGCTTCCGGCGTGCGGGTCGCGTAGGCGGTGAGTGT
Organism: Thermomicrobiales bacterium; assembly: GCA_050999735.1. Lineage (GTDB taxonomy): Bacteria > Chloroflexota > Chloroflexia > Thermomicrobiales > JALYUS01 > JALYUS01. The sequence goes on from JBPCPB010000008.1 coordinate 2,657, forward strand.
TTGCCGCCCATGCTCGAAGGTGATGACGCGCGCGTCGTCCGCCCAGCCAGCGTTCAGGTCGGCGAGCGCCTGCAGGATCGCCGGACCGTCCGGCGCCGAGTTACACGCCTGCGCGACCGCCGCGACGTATGCCGTGTCCCGCTCGCGTCGTTGCAAGGCCGTCACTCTGCGTGGCCACCCGTCGGTTCAGCCGCTCCCGCGCGATGGCGAGACCTGCCTGCTCGGCAACGAGTTCGAGGGTCGCAATCGCCTGACTATCCAGCGGCGGTGTCTCCGTGCGGGCGGCGACACTCATCATACCGACAATGTCGCCGACCGCGCGGATCGGCACGGCAGCGAGGGTATGATACGCCCGCGCCCGTGCCACCTCGGCGAGCGGCGTGGCGAGCGAATCGTGCCGGAGGTCGAGAAGCCGGGAGCTATTCTCCGCGACGACACGCGTTTCGACGATATTCTCCGGTTGCCGCGCTGCCCGCTCCTCGATGATGCGGCGGATTGGCGCATCGTCGTCCGGTGTCCGGGACGCATAGGCGGCGAGACGAGCGCCTTCCTCCTCGAAGGTAACAATCGAGGCGGAATCCGCCCACTGTGCGGTGAGGTCCGCAAGCGTTTGGAGGGTTGCCGACTCCGAAGCGACGGAGTTGCAGGCCTGCGCTACTACCGCGACAAAGGCTGCGTCACGCTCCCGCCGCGCGCCGTCCGCCATGCGTTGCGCTAGTTCGCGCTCCAGTTCCTTGCGCGATGTGATATCCCGAATCACACCAATCGCTCCGACAATGGCGCCTTCTTCCCGCCATGGCGAGAGCGAGACGAGTGTATCGAGCCACCGCCCATCTTTGTGGCGCTGGCGGTTCTCGATATATGTGAAACCCCCGCCATCGTCGAGCACGCGGCGCCAAAGCCCCGCCGTTTTCGGCTCATCGTCGAGTGGGACGAGAGGAGGATGTTTGCCGAGCGCTTCGCCAGCGGTATAGCCGAAGAGCCGTTCCGCCCCTTTGTTCCAGCCGGTAACGATGCTTTCCCGGTCGAGTCGGATGATCGCGTCCGCCAGGTCTTCAAGCAGCGATTCGGACCGCTGGCGCGCATTCTCCGCCCCGGTATAGAGACGGGCATTGGCCACCGCCTGAGCGGCCAGCGGCGCGAACCGCTCGGCGATCCGCAAGTCATCGTCGGGGAAGGCGTGCGTCGTGCGACGCGACGCGACGAGTACTCCAACCGGGCGATCCCCGACCATGAGCGGCAGCATCAGAAAACTCCGCACACTCGTCGCCGGGGGCAGAGCATCCGGCCCACGGCGCAGGACGCGCGCATCCGCAAAGGGATCGGGCACATTGACCGACTGGCGATGCCGATAGACCCAGCCGGTGAGACTGCCCTGGAGCGGACGGGGCTGCGTCGTCGGGTAAAGTTCGCCTTCGCCCTCGGTGCGTGCTGCCACCCGCACGAGCGCGTCCGGCGCAAGACCGTCCAGATAAATCGAGGAAGAAACACACGGAACGAGCGCCATCAGGCCGCGCAGAATCGCGTTCAGCGTCGCCGTACGATCGAGCGACTGGTTGACCCGCGCAATCGTCTCACCGAGCGTCGAGAGTTCGGTTCGCCGCCGCGCGCTGACGAGCGCCGCGCCGAATAGGACGCCAATGTCAGCGACCGCCGCCGGGGCATCCATACCAACGTAGCGTGGCGCGGTATTGACCGCCTGGATGACCCCGAACCGGCGATCGCCGACCGTCACGGGGAATGAGACGAGATTGAACGGCGGCTCGACACCGAGCGCCCCAAGTGCGGCGCGCACTTCATCAGGAGGCAGATAGTCGGAGAGGATAACGGGCGCTTGATCGCGCAATGTCCGCGCGGCGATGCTTGCATCCTCAAGGTGATGGAAGGTAATTGCGTCGCGCGAGAGCGCCGCGCCAATCGTCGCATGCGTCATGACAATCGTGCTGTCCGCCGGATTGAAGGTATAGAACGCGGTCGCGCCACTGCCGAGCGTCTCGCTGACCGCAAACAATGCCGCGCCCGTCGGATCGGGCGCGTCCACCGCCTGCACGAGGCGCGTTGCCAGCGACAACGGCGAATACGAACCAATACGGGGACCATCCGCGGTGGTACCTCAAATGCGCGACAACCCTACGTACGACGAAGATACACCGGCATCCTAACGATCCGCCGCCCGTTTTGTCAACGAAGGGTAAGTAGTCGAAAGTCGAAAGCAACAGGAGGACAGCATGCGCTACTTCTTGTTGCTTTCGACTTGTTACTTGTTACTCGTTACTCGTTACTTTTTCCCGCTTCGTACGCCCGATCCATGAGCGACATGATATGCGCGACTTCCATGTCGCTACCGTGCTGGCGGAGGATGCCGCCAATCTGGATCATGCAGCCGGGGTTCGCGGAGATGACGATATCGGCGTTCGTCGCTTCGGCATTGGCGACTTTCCGCTCGCCGAGACGCGTCGCCATCTCTGGTTGCGTGATGTTGTAGATACCGGCTGAGCCGCAGCAGAGGCTGGATTCGTTCATCTCGACGAGTTTCACCCCCGGAATCGCGTTGATCAGCGCGCGTGGCTGCTTTGAGATGCGTTGCGCGTGGCAGAGGTGGCACGGCTCCTGATACGTCACCGTGGCATGCACGTCGCCCATGTCCGCCGTGTTGATCGGGTGCTTCGCCAACCATTCCGTCGCATCGTTGACCTTCGCGCCGAAGGCCGCCGCGCGATCCGCGTACTCCGGGTCGTGTTCCATCAGGTGCGTGTAATCTTTCAACTGCGCGCCGCAGCCGGCCGCATTGACGATCAGCGCTTCCGCGCCGCTCGCCTCGAAGGCGTCAATATTCTTCTTCGCCAGTGCACGCGCGCCATCGAGATCACCGGCATGGGCGTGCAATGCACCGCAGCATCCTTGCCCGGCGAAGGCACAGACATCGTTGCCGTTCGCCGAGAGCACGCGCGCCGTCGCCCGCGTCACGTCCGCGAATGCCGTGGACTGGATGCATCCCGCGAAGATGCCGACCGTGTGCTCCGCCGCGCCGTTCGTCGCGGGCAGGGTATTGCCGTGCGGGATGAAGAATTTTTCGTCCATCTTCGGCAGCAGCAATTCCTGCTCCTGGAGTTTGAGGAGTTTGAGGATGCCGCTGCGCCGCGCAATCGTCTGCACGCCGGTTCGCTGGTAGAGCCGCATCATCCACGAAAAGGCGCGGAAGAGGTGCATATGCGGAAAGAGCAGGCCGAAGACCGCGCCGCGTGTCACCTGGACTGGCGCGGGCTGCTCATCCCCCTCAACCTGCTGAATCTGATCGCGCGCTGCCTCGACGAGCCGCCCGTACTGCACACCGGAGGGGCAGACCGCCTCGCAGGCGCGGCAGTTCAGGCACTGGCTCATCTGGCCCGTGAAGACATCGTCCTCGATGTCCAGATTCCCCTCACTGACCATCTTAATCAGGTAGATGCGCCCGCGCGGCGATGACGCCTCGTGCCCCGTCTCGACGTACGTCGGGCAGGAGGAGAGGCAGAGGCCGCAATGGACGCAGGCATTGATAATTGCGGGGTCCGGCGCGTCATGGTCCGTGAAACCACGGAGCAAATGCTCCAGCGGTTGGTGTGTCTCTTCAGCAGGCGCGAGCGTCGCCATCTGTTCTGTTCCTTCCCCATCGATCGGTGCGCCCAGTCATCCTTCGGGCACAATAATTTCCTCCTCTATTGTACCGCGTTTCACGATCCCCGGCACAGCCACGAGACAAATACCGAACCGCCAGGAGAAGGGAGTAGCGGAGAGAACACAAAAGAAACAAAAAAAACAGAGAAAAAAAACAAAAACCCCCCCCCCTGCTCCCCCTTTTCTTTTTT
>JBPCPB010000120.1:0-4445 GCA_050999735.1 Thermomicrobiales bacterium
TCTTCGCTCGCTCTTTCTCCTCCCCCTTCCCCCCCCCCCCCCCCCCCCCCCCACCACCGGAAAAAACAAGGTGTGCATGGATGTCAGATCCCGCCGTTAGGCAGTGACACTTTCACGATCCGGGAGCAGGGCAACAATAAAGAGCAGGATAGTGCGCGAAAGTAGACACATACATGTATAATAGAATTGGTGTTTGGTCTATGGGGAGGGAAATAGTTGGAACGTCATTGTCTGTCCGCCATCCGGCGGTATCATCGTCTGTCATTCGTCATCGTCGCCGTCCTCGCGTTCGCGCCGATCGTCGGTGTACCCATCCCGGTCGGCGCGTCGGCGCCTGTCACGGCGCAGGTCGCCATCGCGCGCAACGAGACGAAGGTGGGGCCAACAGATGCGCGAACGCGCATCACGCTCGCTGTCGCACTCGCGCCGCTCGTCAGTCAGCGGGGGATGGAAGATTTCCTCACGGGATTATCCGACCCGCAGTCACCCTCCTACCAAAAATACCTGACACCGAAGGAGTTCGCTATGAAGTTCTTCGATCCTGCCGGGCGGGCGGAGGTGACGGACTTCCTGAAGCGCAACGGTCTGACGGTGAAGGATACGGGCCTCGGCTCGATTATCAGCGCGACCGGAACCGCCGCGCAGGTCGCGCAGGCATTCAGCGTAGCGCTCAATGACTATCGAGACGCGAATGGGAAGACGTTCTATGCGAACGACAAGACCCCGGCGTTGCCGACCGCACTCGCGCCGCGCATCACCGCTCTCCTTGGGTTGGACAACGCGCCGAAAGCGCACTCGCATATCGCGAAACCGATACCAGACGCGCCGGGGCGGCAAGCGGTCGGGCAGAATACCGCCAGCGCTTGTCCGGGTGCGTCGAACGTCATCACGCACTCCGGCGGCTACGCGCCCAACCAGTTCGGTACGGCATTTGACTTCGATACGCTCTACACTGTCGGATTTCACGGCGAAGGGCAGACGCTCGCGCTCTTCGAACTCTCGGACTACCCCGACAGCGATGTCGCCGCCTACAAGACCTGCTTCGGCCTGAATACCACCGGCGTTCAGCGCGTGAACGTGGATGACGGCGCGGCGGATTTCAGCGGTCAGGACGAAGTCAACCTCGACGTTGACATCATGCTCGGCATGCTCCCCAAGGCGACTGGGATCAATATCTATGTGGGGCCGAACAGCGACCAGGGTATCATTGATACGTATCAGCAGATCGCCACCGACAACAGCGCGTCGGTGACAAGCACGAGTTGGGGCCTCTGCGAAGCCTTTGCCGGTGGCACCGGCCCCGGCACTGTCCTCGGCGCTGAGAATACGATCTTCTTTCAGATGGCGGCGCAGGGGCAGCAGATTTTCGCCGCGAGTGGCGATAATGGCTCGGAGGATTGCGCCGCGAACGGTTTGACCCGTCTGAATACCGATGATCCGGCGAGTCAGCCCTTTATGGTTGGCGTCGGTGGTACCACCGTGAACATAAACAGGACGACAAATGCCTACATGAATGAGACGGTCTGGAACCACGGCGGCGACGGCGGCGGTGGTGGCCTGAGCACGAACTGGGGGCAGCCGAACTGGCAGACCGGCCCCGGCGCCACGAATACCTACGCGAACGGCATGCGGGAAGTGCCGGACATCGCCGCACCCGCCGATCCAAACACGGGCTACGTTATCTACACGGGTGGCGCGTGGGCGTTATATGGCGGCACGAGTGGCGCGGCGCCCCTCACCGCAGCGGGCTTCGCGCTGATCAATCAGGCGCTCCTGGCGCGCGTTGGGTACCGCCTCGGCTTCACAAACCCATCCCTCTACCGCATCCTCACCGCCGCACCGAGCGCCTACCACGACGTGACGGTCGGTAACAACTGCGCGCAGGGACCGGACTGCACCACCGCAGGCAAGGTCTATCCCGCCACGGCAGGATATGATCTGGTGACGGGCGTTGGCACGCCGAAGATTGGCGCAATCGCCAACTACCTTGCTCCGCCCGCCCCCGCGCCACGTCCGCTGCCGGCCTCACGCCCCGGTCCCGCTCCGAACATTGGGGGTGGCTCTACGCCGAGTCCAGCGCCGCCGCGGTCCGGTGGCACGGCGGGCGCGACAGGCGTTCCCGCGCCAATCCCGACCGGGCGGTAAACAAGCGCCATCATGCAAGAGCATGAGAGAACTGACTGCAATACTGGCGATGACGCGGCATGTCTCCATGCTGCCGACTGCCGACGACTGACGGGAGGGGCGATGCCGGAGAGGTACGATGTTGTCGTGGTGGGAAGCGGTAATGCCGGTTTTTGCGCGGCGCACGCGGCGCGCGAGTATGCCAAGCATGTGCTGATCGTGGAGAAAGCGCCGCGTGCATGGGCCGGTGGCAACAGTTATTTCACGGCGGGCGCGACGCGGACAACCTTCAACGCGCTCGACGATCTGCGCCCAATCCTCGATGATCTGACAGACGTGCAGGCGGCGGATGTTGTGTTGCCTCCCTATACCCCGGAAGAGTTCATGGCCGACATGATCCGCATCACCGAGGGCCGGTGCGACCGCGCGCTGGCCGGAATCCTTGTCAATGACGCGGCGGCGGTCGTCCGGTGGATGCATGCAAAGGGCATCCGCTGGAAACTGATGTACGAGCGGCAGTCGTTCACGGTGGATGGCAAAGCCCACTTCTTCGGCAATTTGCCGCTCGGTACGGTCGGCGAGGGCAAGGGGTTGATCGCCCAGCACACGGCCGCCGCGCTCGCCAGCGGCATCGCCATTCGCTACGACGCGCCAGTCGTCGGGCTGCTGCGGGACGCGCGGGGCGCGGTGACGGGCGTTGCGGTAAACAGTACGGAGGGACGCGCGGAGATTGCGGCGCGGGCGGTCGTGCTGGCAAGTGGTGGCTTCGAGGCGGATCCGATGCGGCGCGCCGCCTACCTCGGCCCAAACTGGGATGTCGCCAAAGTGCGCGGCACGCCCTACAACACCGGCGAAGTCCTCCAACTGGCGCTCAATGCGGGCGCGCAGCCGTACGGCCACTGGAGCGGCTGCCACGCGATCCAGTGGGATGCGGGCGCGCCGCCAACCGGCGACCGTGAAATCGCGCATCTTTTCTCGAAGCAATCCTATCCGGTTGGCATCGTTATCAACCGAAACGCCGTGCGGTTTCTGGACGAGGGCGCGGACTTCCGCAACTACACCTATGCGAAGTATGGCGCGGAAATCCTCAAGCAGCCTGGCGCGATTGCCTGGCAACTCTTCGACGCGAAGACTGCTCCGCTTCTCCGGCAGGACGAATACACCGCGCCCGGTGTCTCGCGCTACGAAGCGGCGACGATCCGTGACCTTGCCGCGCACCTCGGCCTCGATCCCGATGCACTGGACGAGACGGTCTCCGCCTTCAACGCCGCCATCCAGCCCGGCGACTTCAACCCCGCGATCAAGGATGGCGTGCGAACCGTCGCTATCACGCCGCCGAAGAGCAACTGGGCGTTGCCGCTCGACACGCCGCCCTTTCTCGCCTTCGCCGTGACGTGTGGTATTACCTTCACCTTCGGCGGCGTCAAGATAGATAGCGATGCCCGTGTCCTCGACCGTGCGGACCGCCCGATCCCCGGCCTCCATGCCGCCGGTGAATTGGTCGGCGGATTGTTCTACAGCAACTATCCCGGTGGCAGTGGCCTGACCAGCGGCGCCGTGTTTGGTCGCCATGCGGGCACATCGGCCGGGCAATTTGCGAGTGCGCACGGCTGAGGGAGGGCGGTCACGCCGAGGGAATCGCGATGGTCCGCTACGATCCCGCAAACCATCATCGGCGGTCGCTTCGCTTGCAGGGGTACGATTACCGGTGGGCGGGCGCGTACTTCATCACGATCTGTACGCATCAACGTGAAGCCGTCTTTGGCGCGATTGCGGGCACTGCAATGGACCTGAACGCATACGGTCAGGTCATTGCGGAGGATTGGGTCTGGCTGGCACATCAATTTCCGTCCATTGATCTCGACGCGTGTGTGGCCATGCCGAATCATCTGCATGGAATCATCATGATTACCGAGACGCCAGACGCGTTGCAGGTCGGGGAGGGCGATTCGAGCATCGCCCCTACGGGGATGCGGCTACCGCTTGGGCGCATTGTTGGCGCGTTCAAGACGATGTCCACGAAACACGTCAACGAATGGCGCGAGACGCCCGGCGCCGCGCTCTGGCAGCGCAATTATTATGAACATATCATCCGCGACGCCGCCGATCTGCAACGTATCCGTGTATACATCCTCGCCAATCCCGCTCGCTGGTGCGAGGACAGCGAATATGGTCCGTAGGGGCGATTCGTGAACATCTGCTCCAACTAATTGCCTTTTCCCTTGCGGGAGCCACATTTCCGCTGCGCGTAGCGTGGCCTCCGCTCCAGGATCGTGTCCACCGGCAGGGAGGTGATCGCCATTGCCGGGATCGCGGGCGCG
>JBPCPB010000239.1:0-4719 GCA_050999735.1 Thermomicrobiales bacterium
CGCCGATCCCACCCGTGTACTCCGGCGGATAATCCGTGGGGTTGTTCCCCTCCATAATCATCTTCGCGGACAGCGCGGGCAGAATAATGCAGGTGCAGCGGCCCCGGAGATCGCCCTGCCGCATATCACCGTCGCGCAGCGTGTCGTAAAGGAAGCCGTATTCCTCCAAAATGAAGCGCGTCCAGCCCTCGTCAATCGCGTTCGATAACCATGGGCGGTAGAGGCCGACTTTCGGCTGCCGCAGCCGCCGCGCCGTAGTCGGCACCCGCTCGACCGCCGCCGCACGCACGCCCTGCTCGACGCAGCGGTTCCGCAGATGCTCCAACGCACTACCCGTCGCGGCGATGCTATACGCACCCGGTGCGAACTCCTCGCCGCCACCGCGCACGGGGCCACTCGTCCGCCCGACTTCGATGCCTTCGGCCAGCAGCGCGTTGATGAGTTTGACGCTGGCGTTTGTTTCCGCGCCGATAACGATGCCCGCCGTGCCTGTCCCCTTTACCGTTCCCTTCGGTGGCGCGATCAAGCCGGAGACGGGCGTTAGGTCCGTCTTGAAGGGTGTGGCGACCGTGACCGCCTCGACGCCCATCTGCAAGGGGAGCGAGTGCGCTGTGATGTCGTACGGCGGCTTCGGCGGGCCGTCCGGGTAGAGGCGGAGATCGGGGTATTGCTGCGCTTCAAGCAGCGTCTTCGCGTATGCGCCGTACGGCTGCGCCATCGAGATGACGGCAGACCCGGCGGGATAGGTGACACCGTCCGCCGTGAAGCGCGTTTTCGCCTGCGTCAATTCGACGCCGCCGCGCTGCAGGACCTGCAAAAGTTCGGCACGCGTCACCGGATCGCGCTGCCCGGCGGGAACGACGAAAGCGACCGGGGCTTCGGTACGCGCAATCGCCCGCTGCGAGAGAGCGGCGAAGTTCGAGAGCCACATATCGCGGTAGCGCGCGGCATGGAGGAGCAGCGCGTCAACGCTGATCCGGTTGTAGGAGACGATGTCCGCGAGTGTCCATTCGCCGCCGGGCCACGGATGCGGGTGATTCCACGTCGCGGCGTGCGGATCGAAGCCGCGTCCGACTTTCAGGTCTTCCTTATTGATCGTCACGGGCGTGGCGATGCGGCAACTCGCCGCCTCGGAGAGGATGCGCACGCCGCCGTGGTAATGCTGGTAGGCGCGCGAGGGGGAGAAGGCGTCGAAGATGACATTCGTCGTCACGCCCGTTTTGCCGTGCGCCGCGAGCGCCTGCGCCATCGTCGAGCCGAGGACGTTGATCTCCTGCGAGAGAATCGGGTCCACATTCGGGTCGTACGGATCAATGAAGGGGGGCACGAAATAGCGCGGGCCATCCTGCATCATCTGGTGCAGATCATAGACGATCTGCGGATGCCAGACGTTGTGAATCTTCTCGACCGCGAGGCGATTCTCGGCCTGCGTGAGCATGAACCAGTCGCGGTTGTTATCGTGGCCGGTGTAGGTCTGGTACACCTGCGGTGGCGCGCTCCCCTCGAACGGCGTGCCGAGCGTCTTCGTGTACCACTGCTCGACGAGGTCCCAGCCATCCGGGTTGAGCGACGGCACGAGCAGGAGGATGATGTTATCGAGGATTTGCCGCGTCGTTGCGTCTTCCTTCGTGGCGAGGTCATGCGCGAGGCCCATCGCCATCATCGTCGCGCCCACTTCCGTCGCGTGGATCGTGCAGGTGACGAGCGCGATGGTTTTCCCTTCGGCGACGCACTGAGCAATCCGCTGTGTACTGACGCCGCGCGGGTCGGCAAGATGCGCCTGCATGTCGCGATACTGATCGAGCCGCGCGTGCGTCTCCTCACTCGCGATGATCGAGAGGAGGAAGGGCCTGCCCTCGGTGGAGTTGCCGAGTATCTCCGTCTGGACGCGGGGCGAGCGCGCGCCGAGCAGTTGGAAGTACGCCGCGATCCGCGACCACGGCGCGAGTTTGCGGGCATCGCCCGGCGCGAAACCGAGATGATCGGCGGGCGTCATGATCGCCTGATCCGCTGCTGTCGCGCTGCTCTTTCCCGGTGCGGTTGCCGTCTCCGCCATGCCGTGCTCCTTGCTTTTTTCGTCGTACGAGTGGTCGCTCATGTCCGCCGAGTATAGCAGGCAGGGCGCGTGCTGCGTCCTTACAATCGCAATGGCATGATGTCTTCGTAGGGGCGGTTTGCGAACCGCCCTCTTACGGCGGCACGATGCTGCGGAAGAGGCCCGGATGCTCCGAGGAGGACGATTCGCGAACCGCACCTACGCAACAATGGTAGAGCCAGGCGTCACGACATCGCCATCGCAAAAAGAAGAATGCGACGGCGTTATGTCGCTGAGGAATCCGGGGCAATCGGTGCGCCGAGGGCCATGCTGGTCTGCGCGGCGAGGAAGGCGCGCGTCGCGGTGGCGGGATGATTCGGGTATGCGGCGAGGTCCCGCGCGCATCGCCGGAGGTCTGCGACGCCGTCAATATCGTACCAGGTGGGGAGGGTCGCGAGAGAAAGCCCGCAGGCTTCCGCCCTGGCGACGGTCTGCGCATAGACGGCGTCGGTACTCCACGCAATGTCAGAGAAGAGCACGGGGTGCGGCGCGGTTGTGGCGATCAGATAGTAGCCGCCATCCTCCGCCGGGCCGAGCACGACATCCGCGCCTTCGTCCAGCCGTGCGAACGCCTGCGCGATGTGCGCGGGCGGCAGGGAGGGGAGATCGCTGCCGATCAGCGCGACCTGTATCGCCTGATGATCGAGCGCGCAGTTCATCGCGAAGCACATCGCCGCCCCGACATCACCGGGCGGGACGGCGAATGCGGGCGGCAAGTCATCACCGAGCAGCGCGGCGAGCCGTTCCGCCGCGCCTGGTGGATGCGCGAGATAGAGCATGCAGCCCGTGACGCTCCGCGCAACTGCCAACGTATCCACGAGCGAGGCCGCCGCGAATGCAGCGGCTTCTTCCGGCGTCAGCGGCGGGCAGAGGCGCGTCTTCGTCACCTCGGCAGCGGGCGCTTTCGCCAGCACGATCAAGGCGCGGCGTACACCGGTTAGCAAGGGCATGGAGATTCATTCGCAATGTGGTAGGGGCGCACAGCCGTGCGCCCATATGCTGAGAGAGGTAATTTCTGGATCGGAGGGCGCATGCTATGCGCCCCTACATACTGCGATTGCGGGCTTGATTATGGGCAATTGATCGTGATCCGCGATGCTGAGGAAGAGCCAGTCTTCCAATACCTCGCGCAGTTCTTCCCGGCACTCCTCGACCGTTTTGGCATGCGCCCAGACACCTTGAAAACCGGGGATCGTCGCGAAAAAATCCCATCCTTGTACATCTTGTAGGCAGCATGCCGCATGGCGGCGTGTACGTATGAAGTAAGCATCGGCACGTTCCTCTCTGTCCATTATCATTGCCGAAAGTTTCGCAGAGAGTGCCACGCATCGCAAATCCTGCATTATTGAGCGGCTTCGCCGCCGAGGCCGGGCGGTTTCATGGCGGCGACAATCCGCTGCAAGAGGGCGATATCTTCACGGCCATCGTGACCGTCCGTCAGCGGCCGCTCGCCGGTCGTGACGCAATGGTGGAAGTGGAGCGCTTCTTCCTTGAACGCTTCGGCGTAGGAGACATTGACGCGCGTGCGCCACTCCGCGCCATCCATCATGCCCTGCACCTCGACCGGCGTCGGGAAGTGTTTGAGCCACGGCGAGGGGAACTGGATGCGCACGCGCCCCGCCTCGCCGATAAAGGCCAGTTCCTCGAAGTAGTCGCGCAGCGCCGACAGATATGACCACGTCAACACGACGCGCGGCCCGTTGTCGTAAGCGAGGACGGTTGTCACCGTCGGATGGATCGTCTCGTCGGGCCAGATCGTCGTGAAGAGCGCCTGCCGCGGAGAACCAAGAATGCCGCGTAGCGCGTTCGTGTCGTGGCACATGCTGCCGAGAATGACATCTCGATAGAGGTGCCGCAGGAGCGGCGACACATCGCCAATCGCCTCGATGGTCAGCCGGTCGTCCTCCGCCTGCAATGCAGCAAGGGTCTCCGGCGGGATGTCGCGGAATCGCTTGATGCGATGATGCGCGTAGTAGAGGTCCGGGTCGGGATGGAGGACGTTGATTTGCACGTAGCGCAGATCGTTCATTGCCTGCACCGCCGCCCGGCCATAGCGGTAGCCGGGATCGTACCGCTTCATGTAGGAGACCATCATCTGCGTGCCGGTGCGCTCCGCCGTGGCGATCATCGCGTCCGCCTCGCGCAGCGTGAAGCACATCGGCTTTTCGACGATGACATGCTTGCCCGCTTCCATCGCGGCGATCGCCAGCGGCGCGTGCGTCCCGGCGGTGAGGACGATCACCATGTCGAGGTCCTGCGCGATGAGGTCATGGTAATCCTGAAAGCGGCCGGGGATGCCGAAGTAGTCACCAACCGATGCCAACAGGCGCGGCGAGAGATCGCTGATCGCCGTGACGTCGAAATGTTCATCCAATTCACGCAGGTTCGGCAGCCACATAATCTGCGCCACCGTCCCGCAGCCAATGACCCCAACGCGCATACGTGCCATAAAAACCTCACCCCCCGGCCCCCTCTCTTTTGCCCCCAGGCAAAGGAGAGGGGGAGAACGAGTAATACGCTTCACGGTAACGCGTGCTACCTCGCGTACGGGCGATGCTTGAATCGCCCTCTCGCGGTGCAGGATACGCCGTCAGAGTCACGGGTGCTCCGGGGAGGGCGATTCA
>JBPCPB010000251.1:0-4563 GCA_050999735.1 Thermomicrobiales bacterium
CACGCAGCCCGACTGCGACGACGATGCGATGACCTGCGCCCCGAAGCCGCAGAATGCCGGGACGCCGGAAATCTGGAACCCGCTTCCCTGGTTCGAAACCGTCAAGCAGGACGGCCAACTCGGCAACATTCAGGACCTCACGCACTTCTATGACGACGCGAAGAACGGCACGCTCCCGGCCGTCTCATGGGTGACGCCGAACGGCAAGAATAGCGAGCATCCGCCCGCGCTCGTCAGCGACGGGCAGGCATACACGACCGGCCTGATCAACGCGATCATGCAGGGGCCAAACTGGAACAGCACAGCGATTTTCCTCGCCTGGGACGACTGGGGTGGCTTCTACGATCATGTCACGCCGCCCAGCGTGGACGAGAACGGCTACGGCCTGCGCGTGCCCGGCATTGTCATCAGCCCGTATGCCAGGCAGGGGTACATTGACCATCAGACACTCAGTTTCGACGGTTACTTGAAGTTCATCGAGGACGATTTCCTCGGCGGCCAGCGGATTGATCCCGCGAACGATGGCCGTCCCGATCCCCGCCCGACGGTGCGCGAGAACGTCCCGCAACTCGGTGATCTGTCGCAGGACTTCGACTTCACGCAACCGCCGCGCCCGCCGCTCATCCTGCCGCCTAACCCGCCACCCGGCCCCGCGTCGGTGGGATAGGGAAACCTCACCCCCGGCCCCTCTCCATTGCGATGGAGAGGGGTGACTCAGCCTATGGGTTTCCTTGTCGTGGATGGAACTCGGCGATCACTTCGATGAGGCCGACGATATTCTGGTTGAATTCGGGCAAATCTTCAGCAGGAATCCAGTATTCCCGATGCACCCTGCCGCCGACAGTCTGGACTTCGTATCGGTGCAAGTATTCTACCCGAACCCGGAAGCGCGTCACATAGCCAACGGATGTCCCGCGCGCGTTCCAATCCTGCGCGATTTGCGTCGCGTATTCCTCATTGAGGACAGGGTAGAAAATCGGTTGCTCCGGCAAGCGAGGCGGCCACGCGCGATAGCCGCTCTCCCGCACAAGCGCGAGTTCGCGCGCTCCAGTCGGTCGGTAGAGAGTGATCGTTTCTTCATTACTCATACCCATCCTCCACCGACAGACGCGCCGATGCCGCCACCGCGCAGTACGAAGGGTATCGCACTGCGCGTTAGCGGCCCAACGCGAACGGAGCGTGCGTTATGCGGGCGCGGGGAAACTCAGAAGCCCCGCCGCCGCCGACACATCGGGGACATACACTACGCGGTTTGTCTCGTCGTAGGCCACCGCGTGGCTCCCCGTTGAGGTCGGCACATTCGTGACGAACTGCACCGGATTGCCCCCACTGAAGATCGCCAACTGCCCACCACGGTAGAAGCCCGATGCCGCGAAGAAGTACCGGTTCGCCTTGGCGTCGTAGATCGCCGAATCCCCCTCCGCCGCCTGATCGAAGGTCGCCACCGTCTTCCCCGCTGCGAGGTCGAAGATCACCGTCTGCGGCGTTGCCTTGTTGCTGCATCCCAGGAGCGCCAGGTTCGTCGTCGGATTGATCGCCAGCCCGTTTGGGTTGCACGGCACGCCCACGTCCATCGTCTTCACCAGTGTGTCCTTTGTCGGGTCGAACTGGAAGACGACGTTGCCCCCCGAACCGGTCATGTACATCATCCCGTCGCTCGGGTTGTATCGCGGCTGCTCCAGCGCGTCGCCCAGCCCCGTGATCCGCTTGATGATCGTATTATTCACGGCATCAATCACCGTCACAAACTCGTCGTCGCTGTTGGCGACGTAGAGTTTCTTCTCCTTCGGATCGAAGTCCATCTCGTCTGCCCGCTTCATGCCGCCGGTGTTCAGTTTCGCGAGCACGGTATCGTACGTCGCCGACGACGCATTGATGTCAAGGATGGCGATCTCGCTGTTGTTGTTCGCGACGAACAATTTATTGACATTCTTCGCCACGGTCAGGCCGTTCGCGCCCGCCCCGACATCAATCGTGCGCAGATACCTGGCGGTGGGCGTCGCAATGTCGAAGATATCCACGCCAGTATCGGTCCGATCCGCAACGTAGAGCAAATGCGCCTGCTGATCAATGTCGAGGATGTCGAAACTCCCCGCCTTCCCAGCGATCGGCGGGATAGCAATGTGCGTGAGAGGAACGTTCGTCGTATTCGCCGCAATGATCGGCAACGTCGTCGCGGTCGGTACGACCGTCGCGCAACTGGGCGCCTGATCGCCGAGGCGGGTGATGGCATGGCAATCGGTCGCGGTAACGGCGGATGAGACGATGAACCCCGCAAGGAGGAGCGATACGACAGACACACTGACCCAAAGCATACGTGACCGCTGCATAGTGCACCCCTTCCGAACCAATCGAATACCGGCGAGGATGTTGTGATGGATGAACACTTCTCCATGAGAATAATCGCTCACCGTGGATTGCGCAAGCCCTCGCTTTTCTCCGTCACACCACCACCTTGAATGCATAGACGATCCGATCGTACCACATCAGCATGGTCGTGATAGCGGAGAAGGCGAGCAGCGCGGCGGCGATGTAGCGGCCCCACCAGACGCGCCGCACGAGCCAGGCGAGCGCGACGCCGCTCCCGAACGCGACAGCGGGCAGCGCGAAGAGGGGATACCGCACATAGAGCCGCGCGATAATTCCCACGACGAGCATGATCGCCGCAACGGCCATCCAGACGGCAATCATAAACGCCGTCGCGCGACTATGATCGCGAGATGGGAAGGGAGCGGCGGTACGGTCTTCCTCAGTCCTCAGTCCTAATTCCTCAGTCCTTCTCCAGAGCAGGACGCATCCCGCGATGCACGCGATCACCGGCCAGACGCGATAAAAGGCGAACGATGTCTCCCACGCCTCCCGTACCAGCGCGACGCTGAGGTGCGAGGTCGCCACGGCGGGCAAGCCAATCCGGTCGTCGGGCGTCGCGCCGCCCGTGCGATAGACATGACTCGCGGGCGCGGGCCGCGTATTCGTTGCTTCCTGATCCACCGAGGCGGCGTGCTGCCCGGCGAGGAGATCGTGCGCCGGGAAGCGATAAAAGAGCGCGAACGCGACCAGCGCGGCGGTCAACCCGGCGAGGGCGAAGAACGACCCGGCGACCCGCTCGCCGCGCCGTTCGGGCAACAATGGCCGTCGCGGGAGAAATGCGAGGCCAAGCCGCGCGACGAGGTAGAGCGCCACGGTGAGCGCGGTGAGGACGAAGACGCCGATGTGCGCGAGCAACGTCAGGCAGATGACAGCGGCGAAGATCGCGCACCAGCGCCAGCGATGCGGCCCCGCGAGCCGACCGTAACCGAGGGCGAGCGCGGCGAAGAGGAGCGTGAGCATCCCCTCCGCGAAAATGTTCGCGAACGTCCCCCACGAATAGACGATCCAGCCGATGGGCATCAGCGCCATCGTCAGAACGACGAGATTCGCCGCGAGCTGATCGCGCATCACGCGGCGGGCCACGAGCCAGAGAACACAGAAGCGGGCGAGATCAACGCCGAGCGAGAAGAGGAAGAGCATCAGCGTCCGGTCGCGGATGATCCACGAAATAGGCAGCATAAAGAGGTAGGGCGTCGGCGCGTAGAGCACCGTGCGCCCGCCAAACTCGGCGGACTGGATCGGTAGGAGCAGCGTGTGCATGTCCGCCACGTCCGCGAAGCGATGGAGGTGGAACTTCAGGTCCACAATGAAAATGTCCGGGTGGAGGACGCCCGCGAACCGGAGCGCGAGCACCGCACCGCCAATGAGTGCGAGCCAGCGCACGTCGCGCGCCGTCGTCGCCATCCCGACGCGGCGACAGAGCGGCAGGAAGATGAAACGAATGAAGGCGGCGATGACGAGCATCAACGCCCCCGCGCGCACGATCCCGCCCGCATCCACCGTCAGGAAAAGGCGGTTCCAGACGAGGAACGCCGCCATCCCAGCCGCCACAACGGTCGCCCCCGCGAAGGCGCTCGGCCCGCCAAACCCCGCGACGACGAGCGTCAGCGCGACCCCGATGGCGGCGAGCCAAAAGGAGAGCATGATGCGCGCGGGCGGCAACGCGACCCCGCCTCCTACCGGACGAACCGTCACCTGCTGCACAACGATTCCCAGGACCCGCCGGTCGCCGCGCGGCGTGAATGGGGTGCTGACGAGCGTTAATTCGAGCGTCCCATGTGCCATCAGGGCGGTGGGAACCTCCACGCGATACGGGCGAAAATCCGGCGTCGGGTGGAGCGTCGTGATCTCGGTTCCGTTGGCGAGTACGCGCGTCTGCGGGTTGGGGTTGATCGAGCCGGAGAGGAGCATGTCCACCGCGACCGCGCCGCGCCCGATACCAGGGAAGGTGATCTCCCCGCGCCCCCGCGTCCAGCGGTACCGCACACCACCATCGGCCACCGATTGCCGTTCCGGGGCGTTGAACCCTTGGATGAGCGCGGTATCGTGCGCCGTGTCACCGATGCCAATCCGGTACGTCGGCCGCACCTGATACGCCGCCGTCAGCAGCAACGCCGCCACAAACGCTGCCGCGAGAAGCCAGAAGGCAGTTCGGAGTTTGAGGGTGGGGGTTTGGGGGGGAAGGGTTTTTCT
>JBPCPB010000219.1:0-4455 GCA_050999735.1 Thermomicrobiales bacterium
CGCGCCCGCGATCCCGGCAATGGCGATCACCTCCCTGCCGGTGGACACGATCCTGGAGCGGAGGCCACGCTACGCGCAGCGGAAATGTGGCTCCCGCAAGGGAAAAGGCAATTAGTTGGAGCAGATGGTTCACGAACCGCCCCTACGAAGGGTATCCTCGTTGCTCATCGCTCATTGCTCATTGCTCGTTAGTAGGCTTCGAGGTAGCGCTCCCGCTCCCAGTTGCTGACGTGCTTGCGGAAGGCGTCCCACTCCTGGTTCTGCGCCTCGACGAGGTGCAGGTAGACGTGATCGCCGAGCGCGTCGCGGATGACCTCGTCTTTCTGCATCTCCGCGACCGCCTCGCCGAGTGTCGCTGGCAGCGTGATAACGTTGCGGCGCTCCAGCTCTTCCTCGCTGAAATGGTACAGATTCTCCTCGACCGGCTCCGGCAGTGGCAGATCGCGCTCGATGCCATCGAGACCGGCCGCGAGCATCACCGCAAAGGCCAGATAGGGGTTGCAGGACGGATCAGGGCAGCGCAGTTCGATGCGCGTCGCATTCCGCCGTTGCGGGCGGATCGCCGGGACGCGGATCAGCGCCGAGCGGTTGGTGTTCGCCCAACTGATGTAGACAGGCGCCTCGAAGCCCGGCACCAGCCGCCGATAGGAGTTGACGAGCGGCGCGAAGACGGCGGACATCGCGCGGGCGTGATGCAGTTGCCCAGCGATGAAGGAGCGCGCCAGTTTCGATAGCCCGTACTCCGCATGCTCGTCAACGAACGCGTTGCTCCGGTCGTCGAGCCGGTAAAAACTCTGATGAACGTGCATGCCGGAGCCGTTGATGCCCTCAATCGGCTTCGGCATGAAGGTTGCATGCAGGCCGTGCCGCTGCGCGATAGCCTTGAGCGTGAACTTGAAGGTGATCGCGTTATCCGCCGTGAGGAGGGCGTCGGCGTAGCGGAAATCTATCTCGTGCTGGCCGATCGCCACCTCGTGGTGCGCCTGCTCGACGACAATCCCCATTTCTTCGAGCGCCGTGACCATCTCCTTGCGGATATCCGAGGCGAGATCGGTCGAGACATCGAAGTAACTCGCACGGTCATGGGGAAGCGCATCAATCCGATCGCCATCCTTGCGGAAGAGGAAGAACTCCAATTCGGGGCCGGTGTTGTAGCCATAGCCCATTGCCGCCAACCGGGCGAGTTGGCGGCGCAACACCTCCCGCGGATCGCCGGGGAAGCGGTCGCCGTTGGGCTTGAAGACATCACACATGATCCGGGCGGTACCGCCACCCGTTTTCTCATTCTTCTCCCACGGGAGCACCGCGTAGGTCGCGCGCTGCGGCATGAGGAACATATCGCTCTCGGCGATACGTGTGAACCCCTCGATGGACGACCCATCAATCCAAACGCCGTTCGTCACCGCCTCTTCCACCTGCGTCTTCGGTAGCGTCACGCTCTTGACGCTGCCCATCACATCGGTGAACTGCATATTGACGAAGTCTACCTTGTCTTCCTTCACCCACGACAAAAGTTCCTTGATGCCCGGTTCCGTGCGTCCGTTGTACATAATCTCACTTGTAGCCGTCACGCGGTTCCCACTCCCTTCGGTACATCTGCCGAACAACCAACGAAACTGCTGCCTCTCGCTTGGTTTCGGTGAGAAACACAGCCCGTTGCCGTGAGGATAGCGCGATCCGCATCGCCGGGGTAGATGCAGCGGAACCGAACGCGGCGGATGATTCTGTGCATATGCACAAGATCTTTGCGCGGGCTGTCAAGTCGCAGGCTTGACAGCCCGAATGAAGGCGCTGATGAAACGGCCCGCGACTGCGTCCGTCACCGGCGTCGAGGCATCGGTAGAGGCGCCGCCGCACGACGAGCCGCAGATGTTATCCGCGCTATAGCGATGAATTTCCTGTATCTCGATCGCGGCGAAACCTGCTGTGGCCAGTTTGTCCCGGTACTCTCGCGCCTCCAGCGCGCCAGCGATGCAGCCGGTCCACAACTCGGTATCCCGCCGCACGTCATCAGGAATCGCCGATTCGCCCGGCTCCGCATCGCGGATCACGACATCGCTGATCGCCACGCGGCCGCCGGGCCGGAGGACGCGGAATGCCTCGCGCAGGACAGCATCCTTGTCCGTACTGAGATTGACGACGCAGTTGGAGATGATGACATCTACGCTGTTCGCCGGTAACGGGATCGCCTCAATCTGCCCCTTGAGGAATTCGACGTTCGCGACGCCCACCGCGCGCTGGTTCTCGCGGGCGAGGGCGAGCATTTCGTCCGTCATGTCGAGGCCGAACGCCTTGCCCGTCGGCCCGACGCGCTGTGCGGAAAGCAGAACATCTATCCCGCCGCCGGAGCCGAGATCGAGCACCGTCTCGCCCGGTGCAAGTGATGCGAGTGCGGTCGGGTTGCCGCAGCCAAGTGAGGCAGCGACGACTTGCGCGGGGAGGGTGGCGAGATCGGCGCTCGGATAAAGCGGCGCGCCGAAGGCTTCCGTCGCAGTCGCGATCTGCTCCGTCCCGCAGCAGTCCGGGCCGCAGCAGGCGTCTGTGTTGACAACGGGGAGCATGGTGATCGCCTCGGACGCGGGCGCGCAACAACTCGATTCGCAACACGTCGCACTCACGGCAGCGCGCTTCGCGGCATTCGCGTACCGCGCGCGCACTGCGTGAAGAGTCTGCTCATCTGTCCGTGTCCTGTCCATGGGAACCTCCTACACATCTAAGATTGACGATATTCGATGAATAAGGACGCACGAATCCGCGATCATCCCTCCTTTCGGCTACCGAACGTCCATGATGCAGCGTGCGGCCAGCGGAAATTCGCTGATACAGGCGCGATTGATGGAGTAATACATGAAGGTGCCGCGCCGCTCGGCGTGGACAAAGCAGGTGTCGCGCAGGATTCTCAAGTGGTGGGAGATCGTCGGCTGACCGAGCGGGAACTGATCGACGATGTCGCAGACGCAGATCGGCGCGTCATTACGGGCGAGGAGATTGAGAATGCGGACGCGCGTCGGATCGGCGAGCGCCTTGAACCAATCCGCGTATTCTTCCGCCTGTGCGTTGGTAAGGTTCGGCGTCATAATCTCGCCGCAGCAACCATCCGTCGTTTGTGTCGTTTCGCGGGTCGTCATTGCCACAGGAAACTCCTTCGCTGACCACACGTTACCACATGAATCGAAGATCGTCAATGTATCTGTCGGTGGCGGCGGGCTTCAGCCTGCCGCCACCCTTATTCATGTGAAAGAGCATCAGGAAAGCGCCGCGTGCAACCAGTCTCGCACAGCGGGAGCGATCGTGTAATGCGCCCAGATGCCGCGTCGGTCCACGGCGACAAGGCCCGCCTCGCGCAGCACTTTGAGGTGATGCGAGACGGTCGCCTGACCGACGCCGACCGCCGGGAGGAGATTGCAGACACAGACGGGCGCGTCGGCATGGAGAAGCGTGAGGAGGAGTGTCAGCCGCGTCTCGTCCGCCAGCGCCTTGAACCGTGCGACGTCATGCGGGCGGGGATGGACGACGGGTACTGGCGGCGCGCACGATGGATCGTCAATGACCGAGACGGGGATCGTTATCGTCGGTGCGGGCGTGGGCATTGGCCTCTCCTCCGTGAGCTTCTCCGTGGCGGGCTGTCGGGCGTTGCGCTGTGCTTCGATGAAGAGCGGCAGTCGCCGCCGCAGCGCGAGATAGATCGCTCCGAACGCTTGCTCTCGCTCCTCGTCTGTTCCCTCAACCGCTGACGGGTCGGGGAGTGACCAGTGGATGCGTTCCGGATCACCAGGGAAGATCGGGCAACTTTCATTCGCTGCGTCGCAAACCGTAATGACGACGTCGAACCGTTGCTCAAGATAGCGGGTCAGCGACTTCGACGACAACCCCGTCGTGTCAATGCCATGCTCCTGGAGTACGCTCAGGGCGAGCGGATGAACGCGGGTGGCTTCCGTGCCCGCGCTGAAGACGGCGAATGCATCGCGGCCGAGATGGCGCAAGAGCGCCTCGGCGATCTGCGACCGGGCGCTGTTGTGCGTGCAGAGGAACAAGACGCGGGTCGATTCAATCTCAATCATGTGTGGTATCTCCTTTTGTATCGGCGACGCTGACGAGCCGGTACGCCCATGCGCCTGCAATTGCCCCAACGATCGGCCCAACGAGATAGAGCCAGAGCGATGCGCCCGTACCGCTGACGAGCGCGGGCGCGAGGGAGCGGGCGGGGTTCATGCTCGCACCGCTGATCGGCCCCGCGAACAGAGCTTCCAGCCCGACCGTGCCGCCGATGGCGAGCGCGGCCGTTTGCGTCACGGCGCGGGTATCGGTGGCGACTGCCGTAATGACGAACATCAAAAAGAAGGTCAGCACCGCTTCAAGGAGCAGCGATTGCCCGTCCGAGCCACGCGGCAGCGTCGCGCCGAGGTGTGCCACAGTGCCGAACATCCCCCGCA
Organism: Thermomicrobiales bacterium; assembly: GCA_050999735.1. Lineage (GTDB taxonomy): Bacteria > Chloroflexota > Chloroflexia > Thermomicrobiales > JALYUS01 > JALYUS01. The sequence continues at coordinate 4,434 of JBPCPB010000219.1, forward strand.
GAATCAGACTTGCCGCCACCGC
>JBPCPB010000220.1:0-3945 GCA_050999735.1 Thermomicrobiales bacterium
CCGCACGAAGTCGCGACGGTCATCCAGATGCTCGATGCCGCCGGTGTCCACGATGCCTGCCAGGAGACGGTTGAACGGTACCACATGGACGCGGCGGCCCTGCTCAACGAATCGCGCGCCTCCGGTCCGGCAGCGGCGGCGCTTGGCGGTTTGGTCGAGCGGATGGCAGCGCGGAACGCCTAACGGTATCCTGGACGGTAGCCATACCCCGTGATCCGTGTCCGACCGATTGTGAAAATCTTGATGAGTATGACGCCCGCGATGAAGCCGCCGACGTGCGCCCAGTATGCAACGTTAGCGCCGCTCGCGCCGCCGGAACGGAAGTTCGCACCGAGCGTCACGAACCCATTGAACGCCTGCAAGACGAACCAGTAGCCGATCACGATCCAGGCGGGCAGCACGAGGGGAATGAGAATGATGCCGAGCCAGATGACATTGCGCACCCGGCCGCGCGGTTTGAGGACGATGTATGCCCCCAACACCCCGGCAATCGCGCCGCTCGCGCCGATTGATGGCACGAGCGAACTCTGATTGAAATAAATGTGTGTGAAGTTGCCCGCAAGCCCGACCAGCAGGTAGAAGATGATGAACCGCCCCGGCCCCATCGCGTCCTCGACGTTATCACCGAAAACCCAGAGAAAGAGCATATTGCCGCCGATGTGCAGCCACCCGCCGTGGAGGAACATTGCTGTAAAGAGCGTCAGGTAGAGTGGCGAAGTAATTTCCGGGTTGGCGGCCTGGAACGCGGCGGTATGCGTGAAACGTGCTGGGATGACGCCCCATTGATAGACGAAGAAATCCTGATCGCGGCCATGCAGCGTGAGCATGTAGAGAAAGACCGCGATGTTGAGCGCAATCAGCAGGTACGTGACGACCGGGCGATGCAGGCGGTCACGGTTGTCGTCGCCGATCGGGAACATCGCCGCTCCTTACGCGGGGGGCTGAACCGGCTCGGTTGGGATGTCGTCTTCGCGCGTTGCATACAGTCCTGCCCGTCGCCGTCGCGCCTGGAGCATCATTAGATACATCGTCAGGATGCCGGTCAGGAAGCCACCGACATGGCCCCAATGAGCGATGTTCGCGAGGAAATCGCTGCCCGTCAGGCGCAGAATCAGACGCGCCGGAATGAGCGCCGGGAGAAGAATAATCGCCAGCATCCAAATGATCGTCTTGGTCCGATCCGAGCCGGGGGGCAGGAGAAGGAAATAGCCGCCCATCACGCCGTAGACCGCGCCGCTCGCGCCGATGAATGGCGAATCCGAGTGCCGATAAAGCAGAATCACCGCAAGACTGCTGCCTAATCCGGCGAGCGAGTAGAGCAGCACAAAGCGCGGCGTGCCGATTGCCAGTTCCACGATCCGGCCGATGGCGAGCAAGAGAAACATATTCAAGGCGATATGCGCGAACCCACTGTGGAGAAAGAGGCTCGTGACCGTCGTCAGCAGCGGCGGGCTGCTGAGCACGTCGCGATAGGGCGTCGCATCCGGCCGCGTGAAGCGCGAGGGGATGAGCGCCCAGTTGAACAAGAAGACGTTATAGTCGCGTACCGCCATGGTCTGGCCATAGAGAAAGACCGCGACATTGATCGCAATGATCGTGTACGTCGCGGTGGGGCGTCGCATCTGCGCCTGGACTTGGGAGGGTGAAGGAACCACGTTGCCTACAATTCCTTATACAGGTGGTTCGGCGAACTCGTCACCACCAAAGACGCCGAACAGATCCTGGAGCGAGGCGACACACGCCTTAACGGTCGCCGCGCCCGCGCGTGGCGCGAAGAAGAGTCCAATCACCAGGCCAATCGTCAGATATTTGACCGCGATGCGCAGCCGGTCATCGGCGCAGTGTGCGGTCATGCCAATGGCTCCGTAATCGGGCCGGTGGGTTGATCGTTGTGCGGGACGAACGCGGGCTGCAACTCGACAACCGGTTCGTCGTCCATCATCGGATCATCTTCGGCGGCGCGATTGAGCAGCAGGGTCACGATCACGCCCGCCGCGATACCGAGCAGTATACCAATCGTGAACGCGCGGTCTTTCCGCTGTTTCTTCGTTACCGGTTCCGCGTATGCCTCTTCAATCGTCATGAACACATCCCTCCTCTGTCTCGCCACGCACCGCTCGCCGCCACGCGCGGAATGGTATCTCTCCGGTTGCCGTTTGCACGAACAGGGCCGCCACCTCACGACCGCGATAGAAGCGGCGGCTTCGTGCGGTGTAGTACCGGTCATCGGTTGCCGCCGTCCGCACCGTAAATCCCTCCGCCACAAACAGCAGCGCCGACCGCCATAAATGAAACGGGTCGCTGACGACGATCACCGACCGCCATCCCGCCTGCCTGCCGATCATCCCTACCGCACGCGCGCTTTCCAGCGTTCGCGTCGCTCGTGGTTCGATCACGATCGCGGCCTCCGGCACGCCGCCCGCCACCGCGAGCGCCTGCATCACCGACGCCTCCGAGACGCCCGCCTCGCCGACCCCGCCCGTCACGACCAGGCGCGGCGCCAGCCCCGCATGATACAACGCCGCTGCCCGTTGCACCCGACCCCGCAGGGCGGCGGATGGACGACCATTGCGATGCACCTGCGCGCCGAGCACAATGATCGCGTCCGCAGGCGTGTGTGCCGTCTCCCGCTCGCCCCGCCGGACGAATGCATGAAGGGCCGCGACAATCACCGCGCCGGTGGCGAAGAGAACGAGTATGCCACCACCCGGTTTCCGCGCCTTGAAAGAAACTCCGTCGCCATTCACTCGTGCTAGTATAGCATCGGCGTCTCGCTCGTTGTACGTGGCGTGCGAAAAGGTATTCAGCAACACTGATACTCTTTCGCGATAGAAATGGCGGCATGGATGGCCTGCTTTTGTTTCGGAGGGGCGATTCGTGAATCGCCCTCTCGCGATGGCAGGGCGCTGCGGGAGAGGCCCGGAGGCTCCGGGGAGGGCGATTCACGAATCGCCCCTACGCACCACGGGCAGCGCCAAACATCATGACATCGCTATCGGGAAAGAGGATGAAAGGAAATGGACCGGCGTGACCGCGACAGGAGTAGCAGCATTGATTGATCCGACGGCGCTGCACTGGGATGGGCATGGTCTCGTAACGGCTGTCGTGCAAGACGCCACGACGGGGGCCGTCCTGATGGTCGGGCATATGAATGCGGCGTCGTTGGGTCGCACACTCGCCGGGCCGCACGTCTGGTTCTGGAGCCGGAGCAGGCAGGAACTATGGGAAAAGGGCGCGACTTCCGGGCACTTCCTCGATGTCTTCTCCGTGACCGCTGATTGCGATGGTGACGCCCTGCTCGTCCGCGCGACGCCGCACGGCCCAACCTGCCACACGGGGCAACCCTCCTGCTTTCACCGCCCGATGACCGGACCGGGATACATTGCCGCTGATGACCGATCAGATGCGGAACTCGCCGCAGTCGGCCCCGAGGTGCTCTGTGCGGTCGCAGCGGTGATCGCGGAGCGGCAGCAGACGATGCCCGACGGCTCGTACACGACCTATCTCTTCCGCGAGGGCGTGGACAAGCTCGCCAAGAAGATCGGCGCAGCGGCGACGGAAGTGGTGATCGGCGCGAAAAACGTCGAGCGTGGCGATGCGGATGGCCGCGACCGGCTGGCGAATGAGATCGCCGACTTGTTCTATCACGCCCTCGTCCTCGCGAAGGCTGCCGAGCTATCGGATGCAGCGATCTGGCGCGCCCTCGCGCAGCGGCGCGGTCATGTCGCGGACAGACCGCCCCGCGCGCCAAAGCCGAAGAAGTAATACTCTTTCGTGATAGACATGGCGTGCTACCTGCGTAGGGGCGATGCTTGAATCATCTGCTCCAACTAATTGCCTTTTCCCTTGCGGGAGCCACATTTCCGCTGCGCGTAGCGTGGCCTCCGCTCCAGGATCGTGTCCACCGGCAGGGAGGTGATCGCCATTGCCGGGATCGCGGGCGCG
>JBPCPB010000244.1:0-6848 GCA_050999735.1 Thermomicrobiales bacterium
TCTTCGCGGCGGGCGCGCTCGACGCGTGGTTTACGCCGATCATGATGAAAAAGAGCCGCCCCGCCGTGCAACTCTCCGCGATTTGCGCGGAAGCCGAGCGGCTCGCGCTCACGGCAATCCTGCTGCGCGAGACGACGACGTTCGGCGTCCGCGCCACACCGATCGCGCGCGAGAAGGCGGACCGGCGGTGGGAAACCGTCGTCACGCAGTGGGGGCCGGTGCGCGTGAAGATCAAGGCATGGGAAGGCGCCGTCCTTGACGCGGTGCCGGAGTACGAGCAGGTTGCGGCGCTTGCGCGGGCGGCGGAGGTGCCGTTCCGGGAGGTCTACGCGGCGGCAGCGGAAGCGGGCCGTCAGTTCGTCGGCGTGCGCCCCGTGGAGGTGTACCCATGAGTCATCAGGCATTGACCCTGACCGGTGATCTCGATGACGGACTAACGCTCATCGAGCCATTACCGATCGTTGCCGAGTGGCGCGACGAATATGTCACGATCAGCGCGCCCGCAGTCGGCCTCCGCGCGATGGGTCAGTCACCCGAAGACGCCCTCGATGATCTGCGCGCCGCCATCGCCGACCGCTACCGCGATCTCGACGGACGCGGCGCGAGCCGCACGCCGAGCGCCACCGACGAACTGGCCGCGCTCCAGCAGTACGTCACACCGCGCTAAATCCTGCCGTGTGCCATTGTTTCGTAGGGGCGATGCTCGAATCGCCCTCTTGCGACGGTAAGATACTCTGGCAGCGGCGCGGATGCTCCGTGAAGGGCGATTCAAGCATCGCCCCTACGCAGGGATCACGCCATCCCCTTCATGAAAGAGTATTAGTGGCGGAAATGCCGCCGCCCGGTGATCATCATCGCCACGTTTCCGGCATCGGCGGCGGCGACGCTCTCCGCATCCCGGACCGAGCCGCCGGGATGGACGACCGCCGTGACGCCCGCCGCCACACAGACCTCGACCGTATCGGGATGTGAGAAGAACGCATCCGTCGCCATGACGCTCCCCGCCGCACGCTCCCCTGCTTTGCGGACGGCGATGATGGCCGCATCAACGCGGCTCGGCTGGCCGCCGCCGACACCCACGGTGGCGAAATCACGCACGAGAACAACACCATTCGATTTGACGTGCCGTGCTGCCCGCCACGCGAACCGGAGTTGCTGCACTTCGTCATCAGTCGGCGGCCGCTTGGAGACAACGCGCCATGTCGCGGGGTCATCCACGACGTGATCCGGCGTCTGGAGCAGGAATCCACCGAGGATCGAGCGCATCTCCCAGGAGTCCGCCAAAACGGACATTTCGCCCATGTCGAGAAGGCGCGCATTTTTCCGCCGTTTGAATGCCTCGCGGGCGGCGGCGTCGAACGATGGCGCGAGCGCCACATCCACGACCATCTCCGTGATCGCTTTCGCAAGCGCCTCAGTTACCGGGACAGTGAAGGCAATGATGCCGCCAAACGCGGAAATCGGATCAGAAGCAACTGCCTTGCGATAGGCGCTCACAGCGTCATCACCAAGCGCGATCCCACAGGGATTGTTGTGTTTGACGATCACGCAGGCCGGCCGCTCCCAGCCGAGGAAGTCGCGTGCCGCCGTCCACGCGGCGTCGGCGTCGAGAATGTTGTTGTAGGAGAGTTCCTTGCCCGCCAATTGCGTTGCGCCGAGCACACCGCGTGCCGGGCGACCCGGTTCGTACGCCCGATAGAGCGCGGCGGATTGGTGTGGGTTCTCGCCATAGCGCATCGGCTGATGCAGCGCACCCGCGACAGTGTACTCGGCGGGAAACAGCGCGTCGGGCGCACCGTCATTGCCGCGCAGCCAGGCCGCAATGGTCGTGTCGTACGCGGCGACATGCGCGAATGCCTTCGCGGCGAGCGCGCGCCGCTCCTCGACAGAGACACCACCAGCACGTAGCGCGGCAAGGATGCGGTCGTAGTCGCTGGCTTCGGTAACGACGAGGACAGACGGATAATTCTTCGCCGCCGCGCGGACGAGTGTCGGGCCACCAATGTCAATATGCTCCAACGCGTCCGCGAGCGTGACCGATGGATCGGCAACTGTTGCAGCGAACGGATAGAGATTCGAGACGACCATATCCACGGCGGTGATGCCATGCGCCGCAAGCGTCGCCATATCGTCCGCGTTGTCGCGGCGGGCGAGAATGCCGCCATGCACAGTGGGATGAAGCGTCTTGACACGGCCACCGAGGATTTCCGGAAACCCCGTCACATCGGCGATGCCGGTGACCGCAATCCCGGCCTGCGCCAGCGCGCGCTCCGTGTTGCCCGTCGAAATCAGTTCCCAGCCGAGATCAGCCAGGCCGCGCGCAAAGTCTACCAACCCTGTCTTGTCCCAGACACTGAGGATCGCCCGCATCGTCGCCCCCGCTTTCACGCAGCATGACGCCATCCGGTACCAACAGCGGTGCGGGGTGATACACGGACCGCCGCACCGCACGTCAGGGGATGACGCGGCCCAGGCGAACGGCCTTCACTCCTGCACGGCAGATCCCCCGTGGTCGCCCACGTCGCTTCGCCAGTCGCCGCCGTGCATGGTCATAATCCGACCCGAAACGACTATACACGTTCCGCACGAGCGCAACAAGCGGCGTGCTGAGAGTTGACCGGAACGTGATTCCCTCAGTGGTGGCGGGCTTCGCCCAATACAGGTCAGTGAGGGCTACTTCCCCAGTGGTAAGAGTCTGTCACTGAAGTTGTCCCACGACCGGATCAACTCCACCATCTTGACGGCTGATACCCAAAAGGGTATAGTGCGTCCATGAGCGAGATGCTACGCCCTGTGTACTGGGTCGCCACCGCGAAGGACGACCTCGACGCTTTCCCCGAGGACGTGAAAGATGTCATGGGCTACGCGTTGGAGCAGGCGCAGCGGGGATTGAAGCACCACATGGCGACACCACTCAGAGGGTTCGGCGGGGCAACGGTCGTGGAGATCGCCGACGACTACGACAGCAACACGTACCGGGCGGTCTAAACCGTGAAATTGCAGTCCGGCATCTATGTTCTGCACTGTTGGCAGAAGAAATCAACGCGCGGTATCAAGACCTCACCGCAGGACATCGAGCGCATCCGGGCACGGCTCCGCGCGGCGGAAGAGCAGGACGCCCGGCAGTTGAGAGGCAAGGAATGGCATGACGACGAGGAGTGAGAGATGAGCACGACGGAAGACATCACCATCGTACCGAGCAGCGGGAACATCTATGCAGACCTCGGCTTGCCCAATCCCGAAGAGCGGTGCACGAAGGCCGCGCTCGCGCGCCAGATCGACGCGATCCTCACAGAGCGCAAGCTGACCCAGCGCGCTGCGGCGAGGATTCTCGGCATCCCGCAGCCGAAGGTTTCCAATCTACTGAACGGGCGGCTCAGCGGTTTCTCGGTCGAGCGGCTGCTGGCGTTCCTCACCGCCCTCAATCGCGACGTGCAGATCGTCGTCACGCCGACCGAGGACGTGGCGCAACGAGGCGAGATCACTGTGACCGTGCGCCAGCGCCTGGAGCCGATGGCAGCTCGCAGCCGCGAGGCGTGAGTCAGGCACTATGCGAGGAAACCTGATGCACCGCGCGGGTCCGGCACCAGCATCCGGGGTTGTTGTGTATATTTCTCCATCTCGCCTGTTTGATAGATAAATGTCGCACCCGGTCGGTTTGTCGCGGCAGCAGGGCGCCCATCGCGGTCGAGGGCGACGATGTTCATGCCCGCCGCATAGGGGTCGTCGAGCGACTGGAGATCCACCATCGCCTCTGCCAGCGCCGCCTCGATGCGCATACCCATTTTCATGTACAGAACGACGCTGCGCGCGGTGGCGCAACGGATCGCCATTTCGCCCCGCCCCGTGCAGGCAGCGGCGCCATAGCGGTTGTCGGCATAGTTGCCCGCCGCAATGATCGGGCTATCCCCAAGTCGCCCAGGATACTTCCACTGCCATCCGCTCGTGCTGACGCCCGTCGCGATGTTGCCGTTCCGGTCGCGCGCGATGAAGTTCACGGTGCCGGTGTTCTTTTCCGGGTTGACCATCCGATGAACCCACTCACGCACTTTCGCCTGAAAGCGGACACTGCCGACCTGCTCCGGTGGAAAGACTTGCTCCAGCCAGGCGCGCCATTGCTGATGGGTTTCCTCGGTCATCAAATCACGCTTCTCCATGCCCATCTCCGCCGCGAACCGTTCCGCGCCGGGGCCGACGATCAGGACGTGTGGCAGTTCTTCCATCACCTTCCGCGCGAGCGTAATTACATGCTCATAGTTGTGGACCGCGCCCACCGCGCCGGCGGCGAGCGTCTTGCCATCCATGATCGAGGCATCGAGTTCGACTTCGCCAAGCAAATTGGGCAGGCCCGCAAAGCCGACGCTGTGGTCGTCGGGATTCGATTCAACGGGCAAAATCCCCGCCTCAACCGCGTCAACCGCCGAACCGCCCCGGCGCAACACGTCAATCGCGTCGCCGATGCCGACGTTGCCATTGCTGCTCGCCACCACGATGATGTCGCTCACGTTTCCCTTCCTTCACGCGTCTCTCACACGGGTCGCCGCTCCGCGTGGCATTGTACTACGCGGCGCACCACGCGCACCCGGTTGCCATCCTCTGAAATTCGCGGTACAACCCGCCCGGCACGCATGTATGGCAGGCCGGGAGGTTTCGTGGTTCGTCGTTCTTCCGCTCGCTCGCTCGCCCGCACCGTCATCGCCTTGATCGCCCTGGTGGTGATGCTGTGCCTTACGCAGCCACTCAGCGCGCATCCGGCAGATGAGATTAACGAGCGAGACCTCGTCCACATCAACGCGGACGGCATGACTATCGAGATGACGGTGAGCGCGGGCGCCCTCACGCTGCGCCGACCATGGGCGGATGCCGACACGAATGGCGATGGCGTCCTCGATGAGCAGGAACAGAACGCCTACGGGGCGTTGCTGGCGCGCGGTATACACCTGACGACCGATGGCGTGCCGACGCCACTGACCTACGTCCCCGGCACGCTTGCGATGAAGACGACGCTCCGGGATTTTACGTTGCAGGGCGCGGATGCAACCGGCGCGACCGTCTTTGCACGGTTCGCCGCACCCTTTGATGGTTTGGGTGTGCCGCATGAGGTGACGATCGCCGTTGAACACTACACGCATGTGGAATATGGCCGCCCCGCCGAACTCTACCCGGATGCCGCCGCCCCCACCGGCATCATCATCCAGGGCGGCAACGATGTGTCGTTGCGGGTGACAACAACACCCGGCGGGGCGATCACGGCGCCGATCGCTCCGCCACCGCCGAGCAATCCGAATCATCGCCCGGTTGCGGCGCTCCAGCGGTTCGTCCGTGTTCCCGTCGCCGGGCTATCGTTTACGCTGACCGGTCTCGGTATCGCGATGCTGCTCGGCGCGCTGCATGCGCTCACCCCCGGCCACGGCAAAACACTCGTCGCGGCATACATGATCGGCAGCCGGGGAAGGATTCGTGATGCCGTCACCCTCGGCGGCGTTGTGACGATCACCCATACCGGCAGTGTGATCGCGGCGGGCGTCGTGATGCTCGTCTGTAGCCGGGCCTTCGCGCCCGATCGTTTCCTACCGTGGATCGAACTCGCCGGGAGCCTCAGCATCATTGGCCTCGGCATCGCGCTCCTACCGAGCCGAGTCTCGTCCGCACGGTTGATCGGACGCCGCGCGCGCTCCCATGCGTCCGCCGCACCGCGCATCGAAGAACACGAGCACGAGCATGAGGATGGGACGCGGCATACGCATGGGTGGTTCGGTTCGGCTTCCCATATACACCCGCCATTGGCAACCCACGATCTCCGCTCGCTGCTCATGCTCGGCGTCGGCGGCGGCATTGTTCCCTGCCCCGATGCCCTGGCGATCCTGCTCATCGCCGTCGCGGCCGGTCATATCATCACCGGTCTGATCATCATTCTCGGCTTTAGCGTCGGCCTCGCCGCCGTCCTGACGGGGCTGGGCATTCTGCTGACGACGGTGCGGATGACGCGGCTCGCGCCCGGTCGGCTGATCGGCGCATTCGGCATCGCGCGATGGCTCCCGGTGGCAAGCGCCGTTATGATCGTGGCGATCGGGGTGAACGGGCTGTGGCGTGCCGCCTCGATCATGTGATACGACGCGTCGCATCTACGGAGAGCATGTCATGAATGTCGGTGTGGTGCTCGTCGCGGCCGGAAGCGGCACGCGCATGGGCGGGATGGACAAGGGCGCGCTGGAAATGAACGGGCAATCGGCGCTCAGTTACGCCATTCGCGCCTTTGCGCCCGTCGCACAGTCGGTGGTTGTCGTCGTCGCGGCGGATCGTCTCGCCGCATGGAACGCGGTTCGCGCAGCCGAAGCATGGCCGGCGCTAACGGAAATTATCCCCGGTGGCGCCGTGCGACAGGAATCGGTGCGCCTCGGCATCGCCGCGCTCGGCACACGCGGCGGATGCGAGATCGTCGTGATTCACGATGGGGCGCGCCCGCTCGTCACGACGGCAATGATCCGCGCATGCATCGCGGGTGCGGAGCGTGTAGGCGCGGCGATTCTGGCCGTTCCCGTCACCGATACGATCAAACGTGTCCGCGACGGGCAGATCATCGAGACCCCGGATCGCGCGTCATTGTGGGCCGCGCAGACACCGCAAGCCTTCCGGTGGCAATTGCTCCATGATGCATTCGGCTGGTCAGACATGCTCGGCTCCGCACCGACGACCGACGAAGCGGGCCTCGTCGAGGCGTACGGTCATCCGGTCGCCGTTGTGCGCGGCGACCGCACGAATATCAAGATCACGGAACCGGACGATCTCGTTGTGGCACGCGCGCTAGTGAACGCGAGGATGGGACAGAGCGGTGAATGATCCTGCAT
>JBPCPB010000276.1:0-2785 GCA_050999735.1 Thermomicrobiales bacterium
GTGCGCTGGCGCTCCGCCGCCCGTACGAAGGCGAGAACGGCCGCCATCGCGAAGAACGTCACCCAGGTATCCGTCGCGAAAAAGTGCGCCAGTTGGATCGGCAGGACGCAGACCGCGAAGAGCGCGGCAGCGAGGTTCGCATAAGCGCGGCCATAGCGCCGCGCGAGGGCATAGACGAGCAGCAGCGTGCCAATGTCCAGCAGCGCCGACAGGACGCGACCAACGAGGTAAACATGGTCGTAGTCGGTCCACGCGGTGCCGGTGACCGCCTGCATCGTCCCGGCGACCGCCTTCGTCACGTAGAGCGGTAGGCTGCCATAGGCGAAATCCCGTGGCTGGCCGGTCGCGGGATCGTTCGAGCGTGGGTTGAGCGGGCTGTGTTCAGGGTCGAGGATCGCGTGCCACTTGGGTGGCCAGTCGGGCAGGATACGATCCGTAATCACCTGGGTGATGAAGCGCTCGTCGGGGTGGAGATGATACCCGGCATCCCAGTTCAGGCCATGCACCCGCAGCAGGAACGCCAGGAACGCGATCGGCAGCGCCAGCCACGGTGACCGAACGAGCCGCCCAAGTGCGCGCCCCGCCCCGCGCTTACGCCCCACGACGGCGCGATGCGCGTCCATCGGCGGCGCCACGGCATCAGGTTGTAGATTCGCCGACGCTCTCATCATCCTCGTAGTGTAACGCAGCGCGGGCAAGGCGGCGCGATGGCACCAAACGAACTGCAAAGACGTCAGGAAGTGGGATAAGCACAGAGGACACAGAGAAGAGAACCCAAGCGATTTCCTCTGTGTCCTCCGTGTTCTCCGTGTCCTCTGTGCTCAATCCCCTTCGTGCTCTTCGTGTCTTCGTGGTTCAAATGTTTCCCTCCCGAATCACCGGCGCGAGAATTCGCGTTCGAGATCGCGCTGGCTGATGTGGAGCATCGTTGGCCGGCCGTGCGCGCAGTGCCCCGGTGTTTCGACGCCTTCGAGTTGACGAATGAGGGCGCGCATCTCCGGGTCGGAGAGTGGCTGCCCGGCACGAATCGCGTTATGGCACGCCAGGAGCGCCGCCAGCCGCTCGAATGCTTCGTCGCCCGTTTTGCCCGCGCCGAGTTCGGCGAGCGCCGCCTCGAGCGCGGCGACCGGGTCGGCCGCATGCTGGCCGCGCACGGCCGCCGGAACGCCCCGCAGGAGCCACGTTCCATCGCCGAACGGTTCGATCACATAGCCGAGCCGCGCCAGATCGTCCGCGTGCGTCTCCAACACCTGCTGGACCACGGCCGGGAAGGTGCAGGAGAGGGGTGCCAGGAGCCACTGCGTGTCCGACGCGCCCTCCCGCAGCCGCTCCCGCATCCGTTCGAGCATCACCCGCTCGTGCGCCGCGTGCTGGTCAATCAGGTACATCCCCGTCGCATCCTCGGCGATGATGTAGGTGTTCACCACCTGTCCGAGCACGCGCAGACGCGCGGCATCCGGCAACGCGACGGATGATGGACGCATGGCCGCGTCGCGCGCCGAATCGTCCGTCCCGCCCGTTGGACGCGCGTTGAGCATTGGGGTGCTCCACGGCGCCGGTGCATCGGTCGCCGCGTGCTGGCCCGCAGACGGAAACGACGACGCATGCCGGGTGAAATCGCGCGTCTGCCCGGAAAAGACCGACGGCAGGCTGACGAGCGGGACAGCCGCCGCCGTCGCGTTGCCGAGCAGCGCCGCGCGCACGGTCGCGCCGAGCATGCGGGTGATGTCCCGGTCATGGACGAAGCGCACTTCCTGCTTGGTTGGATGGACATTGACATCAACGAGATGCGGCGGCACGGCGAGCGAGACGACTGCCGTCGGATGCCGCCCGACCATCAGAAGCGAATGATAGGCCTCTTCGAGCGCGAACATCATGCCCCGATGCTGCACCCAGCGGCTATTGACAAAGAAGAGGATCTGCGTCCGATCCGCCCGGTCGTGTGACGGGTGCGCGACGTAGCCGGTCACCGTCGCCGGTGTCTCGACCGACCGATCACTGTCGGGCAAGGCGAGCACCGACGATCCGGTTTCGTGCCCGAACACCTGACCAATCGCGGCGCGCACATCGCCGTCGCCAGCCGTGCGGAGGGCGTTGCGGCCATCCACGACCAATTCAAACCGCACATCCGGCCGCCCGAGGGCATACGCCTGGATGACCCGCGTAATAAATGCGGTTTCGGTCGTGACGGAGCGAAGGAACTTCAAGCGCGCCGGGACATGCTGAAAGAGATCGCGCACGGTAACGGCGGTCCCTTCGGGGCAACCGCGCGCGCGTTCGGTGACCGGCCGGCCTCCGTCTATCTGGATCTCGAATCCCTCCTGGCTGCCGAGCGGGCGCGAGAGGAGCGTGAAGCGCGAGACGGCGGCAATACTGGCGAGCGCTTCGCCCCGGAAGCCGAGCGTCGTGATGTTTTGGAGATCGGCGAGGGCGGCGACTTTACTGGTCGCATGCGGTTCGACGGCGAGACGCACATCGTCGGGCGTCATCCCGACGCCATCATCGGTGATGCGCAGGAGATCGCGTCCCCCTTGCCGCACCTCGACCCGGACGGCGCGCGCCCCGGCGTCCAGCGCGTTCTCGATGAGTTCTTTGACGACAGACGCGGGCCGCTCGACGACCTCGCCCGCCGCGATTTTGCTGACGAGTTCGGGCGACAGGATACGAATTGCCATGACGGGTTCCCTATGTGGCGGAAGGTGGTGGAGGCAGGGGGACTCGAACCCCCGACCTCTACAGTGCGATTGTAGCGCTCTCCCAGCTGAGCTATGCCCCCACGCTCCAC
>JBPCPB010000283.1:0-5467 GCA_050999735.1 Thermomicrobiales bacterium
CGACGCAACTGACGGCGCGGGGCGTGGCGACGAGGAAATCGATGTACTCGGTGTCGGTACAGCGCGGCGCATTCATGCCTGCTACTCTACTCGCTCTCGACCGCTGCGCTCAACTGCGTAAGTCCTAGATTTTTTCAGCGATCAGGCTATAGATAGTCGCTTGGAAATCCTTAGTATAACCTGCCAACGAGATTACACTGATACCGCCATATCGGACGAGTTCCTTATGGTCGGTGGGTAGCGGAAGAGTGCCAGCGGCACCCCGACGATTCGTCTGTTCCATTCGCCGTAAGGCTGCGGCAGCCGATCTAGTCCGGGCTTTGATCCCTCTGACGGTTCCAATATCTCTCTTGTCGTAGCGGTCGAATCCATTCCACCCCAGTGACTTGAGGCGCTGCTTCGCAGCATTATCGTCAGATTGCAATGCCTGTTCTCCGGCAGCGGCAAGATGCGCGATTAGCCACATGTCCGGTCGGATGCCGTAGGTACGTGCATCGTCTCCTGATGCCTCTTCAAGCCATGTTTTATACTGTCGGATTTCGTCTTCCTTATGGTCGCTTTCAGTGCTTGGGGTAAGAATCTTCGCGAACGTTTTCGCGGCGTGGAATACATCAGAAAAGCGGTCATACATGGTAGGAGTCAACTCGTCGTAACCGAGTGAGCCGACCAACTTCGCGACCGTTTCACTCTCTTGCTCGAAGACAGGAAACTGTGCGTAATAGCGGCAGACCTTGTTCCTTAGCACATCTACTTCTGCCAGTCGGCTGTAATCACCGTGCGGATCGAAGATGACGATGGGATAATTCTTCTCGGCCAGTTGCTCGATGATGCGGCGCGCGGTCCAACTCTTGCCCGCGCCCGTCATTGCCAGCACCGCGAGATGCCGGGTGACGATGGCATGCCCATCCACCAGCACATCAACTTCCGGGCGATTCGAGAGCGTTGCGATGTCGAGCGCGCGTCCTTTTTGTTTCTGCAAGTCGCCGAGTACAACACGGCCAATGTCCGCTGATGACGGACGGTATGCGGTAGAGGCAGGTTGTGCGGGATAGCGAAGATGGTCGAGTTTGCCGCCAGCATTATTTTCCATAGACTCGGTGCCGAGTACCTGACAGACTGCTGTTACCATCTCGCGACTGAGAGACAGAACCGTATCGAATGGGTTTGTTTGTGTCGCGGCGAGTTCGTGGCCAGCCTCGGAAGGAAAGAGAGGATTCAATCGCTCGATGCGCTGCACTTTCGCCCAGACACGAATATGCTCCGACACTTTGACGTTGGGATCAGTCGAGCGCAGTTCGGCGTCCACGGCGATAATGTCCTGCTCTCGAATCGTCTCATGTGCGACAGCCAGCCGGAATTCGCGACTGGTGCTCTCACCAACGATAGTGCCGACGTAGTGCGTTGCCTGCACTCGGTCATCGGAATTCGCACTCACTCGATCCTCCTGATTGCGACCATCACTCTTAAACCTGCGGTCGGAACAGCCAATCGCGTTGCGTGATGTACATCGCTTGAATCAGAATCCGGCGCATCTCAACATCGCTGATCTCGCCCCGCTGGAGACTTACACCGAGATGGTGCCGTATTAGTTTGCTGTATGCATCGGTCATCCATGTGGGCACATGCGCATATTTGTCTGCGATGTCAAGGCCGACAGGAAAACCATAACCGGGGAGGAGCCGCGCATAGAGCCATGCGCGCTTCGCCACTTCCGCCAGGTGAGCCTCGCCAAATTCCTCAAACGTCTCGATGCGAATCGGAAGCGTCGTTTCGGAAACGCAAACGTACGAGCCGCGCACCCTCGGGAAGCCATATGGGCCGGGCCGCAAGGGCGCGAAGTCAACTCGGCTGGTGCCTGCTTCGTTGGGCAGCGCGATATCGCCATGCCGCAATCCATCGTACTTTTCGATCATCCACGGCTCGGAATAGTCGCCCGGCTGTAGGAGCATGGCGAGGAGCAAGGTATCAGTGTAGCCGAGCCGGTCCAGAAGCGCCTTCGGAGATGTGAGATCGGAACGACCATACAGCGTGTTGAAGTAGTCATCATGACCTTTATCGCGAAGCCCACGAAAGACCCGCTCAAGCATGATATTTTCACTGAACTGGCGTAACTCCCCGCGCTCGACGACACCGGCAATCAACGGTGTTCGCGGGCGCTCTCGTGCCGTCCGAATCAATGTCCGATAGAGGAAGGCAATCCAAGCCAGCGGTTCGAATAACCGCCGTCTCACCCACTCGTCCGAGCGATCGGTCATGCGGGGATAAACATCGAGCCGGGCTTCACGAAGGAACTCGTCTTTGAGCTGTTGACCCTGTGCCGTATCGGTGGCGTACTGTCGCAAGAACAAGTCAATATCCTGCTCCGTGAATGGCGTATGCCCGGCGTATGCTCCCATCAAGTAAACGAGTGGTCCATGAAAAAAGAGTACGTCTAGGTCTGGTACTCGTTCCAGCGCAGCAAGCCCACCGAGCAGTTCGGCGGTAATCCTGACAATGTCAACGAAGTCTTTTCGCTCCTTGCTGCCGCCCTCAAGGTCACCGAGAATAACCGGGTAATAGCCGAAGTGCTCGCGTTCCGCCAGTCGCCGTTCGCCTGTTCGCACCGAGTACGAGCCGACACGCAGGAGGATCGGCATCTGGCTGGCGAACTGGACGCGCCCAACGCCCCCGTCAATAAACGTAACGACCTCGTTCGCGACCGTGTGCCAGCCCACGTCACCAACTTGATGGACGTGAAGGGGTGGCGTGTCACGCACTCCGTCCGCACCTTCCTGAATCGCCCTCCGCAAGACTTTCACAAAGCGGGTTGTGTTGTAGAAGTAGTTATCGCGCAGGCTCTGGGCGACAGTCAGGGAGGTTTCCGCCAACTGGAGGAGTACACTGGGGCGGCGCGTTAACTCATCAGCGATACTCGCATCCGAATCGTTCATACGCGCTGCACCTCGATCCCGAGTCGGGCCAGCACCCGCCGTGCTTCATCGGTCGTGAATGAGCCGACGGGGAGGCCAGTCAACTGGCTTACCAGCCATTTTGGTGCGACGCGTTGGTCGTCTACGCGTACATACCAAGCTTGGAATGCACAAGGATTCCCCAGACCGGTCGCGAGCGCTTTATGTGCGATTGCCATTGCCTGCGCTCCGGTCAGGGAAATGGAGATACCATGCATCTGTACGCCCTGCCGGGCGTCCGCGCTGTGCTCACGAGCATGAAATTCTGGCGGCCGCCCGTAGAGCCAATCATGCAGCGCGGCAAGATGATATCCCATCGTACCAGTGGCGACATGCAGATGCAATTGTGCGAGAGTCGCCGCCGCGAAAACGGGCAAGGCCTGCTGATACACGCGGCCCATGGATACAAAGACCTCCGAAACGGGACGTATTTGCATGATTTGCCCGAGTGCCCGATCAACGCCGGGACGTAATATCTCCGCACGTTCGACGGTCATGCGACGGTTGTAGTAGGGAATTGCATATGTACTCGGAATTAGTCCGAATTCGGCCGAGAGAATCGCGATGATCGGCGTGGCCTTCTGATGACGAAGGAAGCGACGAATGAGGCGAAAGACTGGACCATCGTAGCGTTCGATGGCGGGTAGTAGGCCGGGTGTTTGGCGTTTCCGTTCCGAGCAGGCGACGAGGAGCAGAGAGGTGGCGCCTTCGTTCGATATTGCGGTGCTGGTATCATTGCCATCCCAATGGCCATAGGTATTGCTGGACGGTGTCGTGGGCTGGCATAGCGCGGGCGATGCATTCATACTGTTTCGTCACTATTGACCCGATACGGCGCGGGATCGGTCAACCCGGCTTCCGCGAAGCCTTTGAGCCGCAGGAGGCAGGCATCGCACTGGCCGCAGGCGGCGCCATCCGGCGCGGGATCGTAACAGGTGACGGTCTGGCCGTAGTCAATGCCGAGCGCCACACCTTCGCGAATGATTTCCGCCTTCGTCATCGCGATCAACGGCGTATGAATCGCGAGGCGCTGCGTGCCCTCGACGCCCGCTTTCGTGGCGAGGTTCGCCATTTGCTGATAGGCGGCGATGTATTCCGGGCGGCAATCCGGGTAGCCGCTGTAATCGAGGGCGTTGACACCGATGAAGATGTCGCTCGCGCCGAGCGTTTCCGCCCACGCGAGCGCGAACGAGAGGAAAATCGTGTTCCGCGCCGGGACATACGTCACGGGAATGCCCGCGTGCATTGCATCATGGCTGCGTCCTTTGGGCACGGCGATGTCGTCCGTCAGTGCGGAGCCGCCGAAGCGGTGCAGATCGAAAGCCATGATCGCATGCTCCACGACGCCAGCGGATGCGGCGATCCGGCGCGCGGCCTCGATCTCGTGTTCGTGACGCTGGCCGTAGCGGAAGGTGAGGGCATAGACGGCGAACCCGGCACGCTGGGCAATCGCCAGTGTCGTTGTCGAGTCGAGTCCGCCACTCAGCAATATCACCGCTTTTTTCTCTTTCTCGCTCGTCGGCATCGCATCTCTCTCTATGATGACACGCTGTTCAGCGAGCATGGTACAGTACGGCGCGCAAACGTCCAATAACGATCCACATGCGAATGAAATGGAGAGGCGACGATGACCGACATAGAAGCGACCGACAGCCGCACCGCGTTTCTGACGAGTCTGCGCGAGCGTGTCCTGCCGCTCAGGGCGCGGGCGGTCGTCCGTAATGACTGGCTCACGCAGCGGCTCGACACGATCCTGCCCGCCCTGATGGCGCGGGAGGGGTTCGACATGTGGATCATCGCCGCCCGCGAGTACAACGAGGACCCGGTGATTATGACGATGCTGCCGGAGCCGAGCATGGCCGCGCGCCGCCGCACGATTCTCTTCTTCTCCCGCCGCCCGGATGGCAGCGTGGAGCGCCTGACGCTCGACCGTTACGGCTTCGGAGAGTTCTACACGAAGGGATGGGACCCGGAGGCCGAGGAGCAGGACGCCTGCCTCGCCCGCGTCGTCCGCGAGCGTGACCCGAAGATGATCGGCCTCGACATCTCCGCCACCTTCGCCTTCGGCGACGGCCTGACCCATCATGAGTACACGCGCATCGCCGCCGCGCTCGGTGAAGAGTTGATGGCCCGCACGGCGAGCGCCGAGCGGCTCTGCGTCGGCTGGCTGGAGCGGCGCATCCCCGCCGAACTGGAAGTCTATCCGAGCATCATCGGCATCGGGCACGCGATCATCGCCGAGGCATTCTCGCCGCGCACGACCCAGCCCGGCAGCACGACGACCGACGATGTCGTCTGGTGGATGCGCCAGACGATGCTCGACGCCGGATTGCAGGCGTGGTTCCAGCCGACGATTACCATTCAGGCACCCGGCGAGGCATGGGACCAAATTCAGCGGACGGACGACCGGCGCACGCTGATCCAGCACGGCGATCTCCTGCATTGTGACATGGGCTTCTATTATCTCGGGCTGGCGACCGATCACCAGCAGCACGCCTATATCCGCAAACCGGGCGAGA